>NZ_BAAGTF010000025.1:0-126769 GCF_054782055.1 Aliiglaciecola aliphaticivorans | reverse complement strand
CTAATGACTCCTGATCTAACATTGCATCCACGCCGCCTCTTCATTTTCAGAATCAGTGGCAATTGTGCCTCAGGTGGGTCAATTTTAAATTACCGTTAGTGGGTCAGTTTTACATTGCCGGTGACACATTAAATAATCGTTAAGGTTGTACACACATTTGTATGCACTTTAGGTTGTGAAATACATTTATTTTTCAACGTTTGCTATTTCACTACCGCAATAAATTGCGCACCTGCTTGCTCAAAATAGGCCAGCCACGCACGGCGCAGCGCGAGCAATTCTTTGTCCTGCCTGCCCACGCCTAAACCATAAAAAGTCACACCGCAGCCAGAAAGCGCCACAAACTCATTGGGTGTAGGAAGCGCCTGAGTGCCGTTCAGTAATTTATTAGGGTTAACGTATTCAGAGGCCTCAATCCCATCTGTTAACACAATGATGTCGCTCTCATTGCTGCAACCAAACTGATTGCGCCCAAACCATGCAATCAGATTGGTTGAGCCTTGAGCCTTTTGTTGATTGGGTAGGCTTGCAATAAAGCCTGCAACCTGACGCGCGACTTTTTTAGCGTTGTGGCGCTTAATCGGCAGCATGAATTGCTTGAAGTTGGTTGGGTCACGCAAGTCACCAAAGGTTTGAATATTCACCTCATCGCCTAGCTCTAAGGCGCTTATGGCTTCCGATACATAATAAACAGCCCCTTGATTAAAGGTCTTATCAATGAGCAATGGATTTGAGCCACTCAAATCTAAGGCGATGGTGAGCGTTTTGGCCTGTAAGGGCAGGGATAAACTAGCAACAAGCAACATGGTGATCACGACTAGAGATTTAAAATATAAATGAGATTTCAGCATGGGTATTCTCCGTTTATTTGATTAATTTAATCAGATCATCATAAGAGGTGGCATTCAGCGCATTGAGGCGCTTTTCCATTTCCTTGATGTCGAGGTTTGGTTTATCAGCGAAAGGAATATCGCGTGCCATCAACCGTGCATCGCTCAAGGCGCGCGCGGTAGGCGCTAAGCCTTCGTGGTGAGCGGTTAAGGCTTCATCTGCAATGTCGTGGAGCAGCGTCTCATTATCACGGCGATAACAAAGAAGCAGTGCTTGTTGCATGGTTTCATAGTCATGCTGCGCGGACAAAAACGTCTGTAAATCTTGTATATCCTCTTTGCGCATATTGATGCGAACAAACAGGTTCGTGAAGCATTGTTGGCCAAAGTTCAGGGCGTTGTGGGTTACAAACACGCTCATTAACGTCAGCGAGCCAATACCCAGTGAAAACGCTAGTGTGGCCAGTGGGTTTCCGATATTTCGCATCAGTGCATCAAGCCACACCATCGCGCCTAATGAAGATGTCGGGATATCATCGCCAAGAGGTGGAAGCGATATTTCTTCACCTAAAATATCCCCCAACCCGTCTTGATAGAGCATGGCCGCAAGCAATAAGCCAATTCCAATCAGAAATATCAGCATGAGACCACCAGCAATGCGCTCCAACGTCGCAAGGGCTTGGTGGTCTGGATGCTTCATGGCTAAAAAATGCAGCCCTAGAACGATGATGAGTGAGCTAAACCCCATGATCCATGGCGACCAATATTCACTCTCTGCTCCCGCCAGATAGCTAAATATTCGGCTCATGATTTCCCACTCAAAGCTCATCGCGCCAATCGCCGCCAAAGTGCAGGCAACAAGCCCTATGACTTGTAAGGGGACTTTCCAGCTCGCCAATTTGCTTTTTTGAACTGCGCGGGTAAGCAACACGCGCCCATCGGTCGTAAACACATTACTTGCGTTCATTTTTAACCTCCAATAGTTGGTTAATGGCCTCTTGATAATTCTTAGGCGTGGAGAGCACATAGAATTGATGCCGCGTTAAAATCGCTGTGGCTGCTGCAAGCGCCTGTTGCTCAAAGGCCGCGCATTGCTGTTCCAGCGTTGCGATTTCATTTTCTCTTGCTTGTTTGCGACGTAAAAACTCGCCTTTGAGCAAGTGCCAAGGTGGTGTTGTGAGATTGGACGCCGCCTCTTTAATGCGCGTCATCACATTAATCTCAGGATTGCTTGTCATGGTGGTTCTCCTTAGTGGATTGTTTTGATTTTCGGATAAAGGGCGAAAGCACAAATCGCGTTATGCGGCGCAGTAAGGCTTCCGAGTGGTCGGGGTCAGGGCAATAACGCCAAACAGGTAATGCGGTAAAATACGGGTCGATTTTTAAACGCCAAGCGCGTTTTCCCGCGCGGGTGACAATCATGTTGCCGCTGGCTGGGTCAAGGAAACGACCAATCTGTTCAGGACTCATCACCTCGACATCACGATATGATTTACGCCCCGTGAGCTTGTCTTTTTCGATGATGGTTTTTTTGCCTAATATCTGGCTGAGCATCGTCAGATTTTGTGGGTGCGCTGTACCCATCCACAGCACCACGTCTGCGCCTCCGATAAAACCCTGATAGGTCTTTGGATAGGAGGCTTTTAATCCTTCAACATCTTGCGTGATTGCGATGATGAGCAGACCTTGTGAACGCGCGACAGGAAGAGATATTTCCAAGCTTTGGTTATAGCCTTGCGCCTGCACTTCATCGACCACCATTAAACAAGTGCCTTTGCGTGTTTTAACGCTTTCGAAGGTGTAACACACTAGATTCTGGATAAGCCTTGCAACATCCCGTAATTCTTCACGCAGGGAATAAAGCGGAATGTTGAGTGTGAAAACCACATCATTGCGGGTTTTCAGCACACTCAATGGCATTGTTGTACGCTTAAAGAACCGTCTAACCGAAGGAATATCGAGCACTTTTGTGCGCTCTTGTAGTGTTGATTCCAGATTGCCGCGTGTTTCTGAAGAGGCATTAATAAATGGCGCAGCTGCACCAGCCACCGCGCCTTCAAAAGAGGGATTATCCAGCATCATTTTATAAAGAAGTTGGCGCGCTTCTTCAGGTGTACTATCAAGAGAGCCATCTTCATGATAAACACGGTAGCCATGAATAATAAGGTCTCGCACTGTGCCCAAATGGTGATCTGTTTCAGGGTGAGCAGTCAAAACATGCAGAACTAGACCGACAAACATACCGCGACTGGCATCGGTGAAGTAGGGCTGTTTACTGCCTTCTGAGGTGGGAATAAAGCTTTGCCCTATACGATATGCCCATGTAACCGCAGCATTATCACCTTCACGCCGCTGCGCGGCTTTGAGATCATCAAATGGATTAATTTGTGCGCTATAGTCGCTATAGGGTTCAAGCGTGATCCAAATGCGTTTTATATCCTTGGCCGCCAACGCACCATTTATGATGCCAGTGGGATCAATAATAAACGCGCTGCCATTCCAGTTTTCGATACTGGCTATCATTGAAGAGGTTTTACCTGAACCAGTTCCTGCAATTACGAGAACATGCTTGTTCAGTTTTACGCCAATAGGCTGATATATCCTAAATCCCCATAACCATATGATGCCCAATAAAAGGGTATTCTTACGGTTCAAATTAGTCAGGGTAGAGAGCACTGAGGCAAAGCCGCCAGTCGAAACTTTGCCGAGTTTAAACAGCATTTCGCGCCAGCGAGAGAATGCCAGATAAATTTTAAGCAAAGAACGCCAAGGTAGCGTTCGCGGAAAGACCCTATATAATTCAGGTGAAGACAGGCCTAAACGCCGCATAATAAAAATGAGGGTGTTTTTAAGCATAAATAACGCAAGCTCAGCACTGATCCAGCCTGTTATGAATAACAGCGCATAACCAACCTGCTGCTCTAGTGGTAATGTCAGCCACCATGATTGCAGTAATGTCAACCATAGCTTTAATTGGGCAATGAATTGCTCGATTAACGCGTTCATCTTTGACGCTCCTGCGGCTGGAACCCCAGAATTTTTTGGATGATTGCAATGATGGCTTTTAAAACGTAAAGCCAGAATATTAACGTAATGAAACCTAGCGCCATACGCTCTAAATCAGGCATCAAGTACATGTCGAAAATCAGTTCTAGCCAGCTAAGTATTTTTTTAGCAGGTAAGAACCAGAATGATGTTTCAGATTGAGAGGCAATCATTACGACTGCCTCCTATCCGCACTATCTAGAGTTTTGACTAGCTCAATTATTGAAAAGACCAGTAGTCCTGAAAAAGATAAGCTGAAAGCGATATCTTGCTGATAAGCACAATAGGCGATGCCAGCTATTGAAACCTCTATGGCCATCGCGATTAACACTATAAGAACTAATTTTCTCATGGGAGTCACCTCAACGTTTTTCCGTTAAGTTGAACTCTAAAAGGACTAGTAAAAAACTTGGATGTCGTAATTTTCGTGTAAGCCTGAGTTACACGAATGAAATTCGTGCAACTCGTCTCGACAACTCTGCAAACCTTATTTTTATTGACTCTAATGAGTATTGTCTTTATGACAAAGATAAGGGAAAGTTTTACGAAAAGGATTTGTAAAATGACAAAACAACGTGATCCGAGAACGACCTTTACTTCTGAAGGTTTACGAGGAGATGCAATTTACGCTCTGCGGAAGGCGCTCAAGCACGAGGATATTGAGGAAGGAGAGTTCCTATCTCAATTATTTGAAAAAGCCGTGCTTGATATTCATGGCGGAGCTGGAAAGTTGCAGCTAGAATTCTATAAAGACGATTATCAACGTCTTCTTGACAGAGAGCCAGATTAAAGGACATATAGATTTTTAGTCATCTTAGCGGTAGTTTAGTCTCAAGTATCGCTATATCAGGTTTGATGGCTAACTTATGGCAATTAGTGTCTTAAAAAGTAAAATTGAAAAAAATTTTGATTCTTTACCTTCCGAAAACGCAAAAATTCTTTATTCAATTATTTGTTTTGCAGGGTGTGGCGCGCAAAATACACAAGCGGGTAGAGGATTTGAATATCTACATGAAGTAAGATCTCAAATAAATGAACTCGGTGAAATAAACTTTTATGATCCTGAAATAAGGTCGCCTTTTAGAAAAAATATAAAAGCTTTTATGACTGATGAAAGTTTCTTTAGTGAACGAAGGTTTCAGGATGACCTAATTGATTTTGGACTTGGAAGTGAAAAAAAAACATACGATGGTTTTTTGAAATTTGGCTCAGATCCGATTGGCTATGAAGCTATGCAGGCTGTATTTTGCATATCGGCGTTACTGAATAAAAAAACTATATATGAACACCTTGTTACTTTTATTAAAGATGTTCACAAAACTAACCGAAATAATTTTTGGCCGCTAAATCAAAGCTTTGTTAAGACATTAGCCAATGACGTATTGGAGCAGTATCAAATACGGAAAAAAGAGGCTATTACTGATAAGGACAAAATCAACAGTCAAGTTCCTAATTCTCCGCAACCTTTTTTAAGTCCCCCTCCTCAAAAGAATAGTATTTACTACTACGGAAGCAAATTCGCACTAGATATTGTTGGTCGGAAAAAAGAGCAAGAGAAGCTTAGAGATTTTCTTAATGCACCAGAAAAATTTTTATGGTTTCAATTGGCAGGCGTTGCAGGGCAAGGAAAAAGTCGACTGGCATATGACCTCACTCTCCATGCTCAAGAATTAGGATGGTCTGCGGGGCTACTCAATAATTCAGCTATAGAAATGTTCTCAAGTAAATGGACTGAATGGCAGCCTAATAGGCCGCATCTATTGGTGCTTGATTACATATTAGGACGTGAAGAAAAAATAAAAGTAATTATTCAAATTCTCTCAATAAGACTCACTCAAGGAGATATATTAGCACCAGTTCGTCTTCTGCTAGTTGAACGACAAAGATGGGATAACAAAGAAAATACTCCTTACGCTAGGCCTCTGCGAGACGCTTTGACATTTGGGAGTCTACATATAGATACCTATGCAAATTGGTTTTTGAAATTAAACGATCATATAGAAGGAAAAGATCAGGTACTTGTAAATAGTCGATTTTTGGATGGCCTCATTGAGTTAAAAGAGCTTTGTAGTTGTCATTTGGTTCAACTAGTTAGAAAAATAGCATTTAAAGAAAATAAGACTATTATCAAAAAATCAGACCAAGATATTGAAAAAATACTTAACCAAATTGATAGTAGTGGTAGACCTTTGTACGCATTTTTTTTGGGGCAAGAGCTATCATATGACGAAAGTGAAAGGCATATTACTCGTCAAGGACTATTGACTTCAGTACTGCAAAGAGAATTCTTAGCACGTTGGAATGAAGTTTTTAAGTCACGTCAATTCAAACTATTAGACGACAATGATTCTGTAAATTTAGTAATCTTGGCTACCATTGTTTCAGAAATAGAATTAGAAAGAGATATACATACTAAAAATGACATTAGTGAACTAAACTCCGAAACTTTATTGAATGCACAAGTATTAACAAGTAGTGATAACACAGAGTCAATAATATATGGAATACAGCCAGATTTATTAGGTGAGTGGTTCGTTTTATTTTACGGCGAAAAAAATGGCAAGCTTAAAAAAATTGTCGAAGTAGCTTGGAACTTGGCACCTCTATCAATGCTTTCGTTTTTGGAAAGACTTACTCAAGACTTTCCACATCATCGTTGTACAAAAAACATATTGTTAAATTCAATTGAATTACAAAACGCGAAATTCCACATTTTGTTTGTCACTAAGTCTATTTGTGAAAATTTTATCAAATGCAATGTGGAAATTCCTTCAGAATTCTTAACTTTTATTGACAAAGAATTATCAGGACGACATGGGTTTACGGACTTAAGAAATTATTTATTGATCAGACTTGTTGATCGTACTAATTGGTTTAAATATAACCCAACTAAGGCTTTATCTTATTGTCAATATAACGTATCTAGAGCAGACCCTGATGCAACATCATCCCTTGGCTGGTTTTACTTAAATGGTATAGGTATTCAGAAAAATTTCGAATTGGCATTGAAGTATTTTTCTTTAGCAAAAACTTTAGGCTGCGTATCGGCTCCCAATAACCTTGGTTGGATGTATGCTAACGGTTTTGGGGTTAAAAAAGATATTGATAAAGCTCTGTCTTACTTTTCAGAAGGCGCTACATTAGGACATGCAGCAGCAATTAGCAATTTAGGTTGGTTCTATGAATATTCTGATGAAGTCCCAAAAGATTTGGAGAAAGCCTTTGGCCTATTCAAACTTGCAGCTGAAAAGGGTGATGAAGCTGCAATGCTAAACCTCGGTTCAAGTTATGAGTTGGGGAAAGGAGTGGGAATAGATCTTGATTTAGCTTTTTATTGGTATCTTGAATCAGCTAAAAGAGGTCTAAAAGAAGCAGAATTCAATGTGGGCTTATGCTATTCAAAAGGTATAGGTGTGACACAAGATTTCAAAAAAGCCTTTCAATGGTATAAATATGCTGAAACCAAAGGATTAAAACAAGCAGAAGAGAATTTAGATTTTTTATTTGAACACCAGATTCCAGAATCCGAAGATTTTGACTCCATAATTGAATGGTACATTGAGCTGCACAATGAAGGGGAGTTAAGGGCTTCATATCAACTGGGCGTAATATTCGAACAGGGAAAATACATAAACCAAAATTTATTAAAAGCGTTTGAATATTACAAGTTTTCTGCCGAAAATGGATTTAGTAAAGCATATTCAGAACTTGGGCGATGCTTGAGGGATGGTGTTGGTTGCACAAAAAATGCTATTGAATCTATTGAGTGGTTTAATAAAAAATGAATATAATTGCTTGGTAATTAAGATACGACAAAGTCGCTTGGTGTTAACAAATAGAATTGTACTAGCTCAAATCTAAACTGACAGTCGAGATTTTTATACAGTGTAAGTCTACGGTAAGTAATTTGATGGGATGACCGCTTTTAGAATTCCTCCCGCTTTTGGTTTGGATCATTCTGTTGATTGCAAGATGTCCCTTACGAATTTCTTTTTGAAAAAAATCACACTGTGATTTGTTTCAAAAATCGTAAGGGCACTTGAAAAGGGGCTTGTTGCACACCCCGTTTTATCCCCATGCCTTGATATTTTCTGGGTAGAAAATATCAGCAAACGATTGCCCGTTTGAACAGCAGTTAGGGAGCATTCTAGCTACCCTTAACAATCCCATGACCAAAGGAGATTTCAGCTCTCCCCATGGAACCCATCGACCAGAGAACGTATTCCTGCCCTTTGGAAACCAGAACCAATCGTGAGCCGACTAAGAATGCGAGAAGATCGCGGTTTTACGAACCCGTGCTGTTCATATGATCCCCCGTTCTGCAAACACGGATTTCGCAACGGCAGCAGCATTCAAGGCGGCTGGAAATCCCGCATACACCGATATTTGAATGATCACTTCAACGATTTCATGTGGTTTGCAACCAACGTTGAGTGCGCCATTAATATGTACGTTTAATTGGGGAGCGGCATTTCCCATTGCTGAGAGTGCTGCGACTGTTGCTATCTCTCGTGATCTCAAATCCAAACCCTCACGGCTATACACATCGCCGAAAGGAAATTCGATAGTGTAGCGGCCAAGATCTGGCGCAATGTCTTTGAGTGCTTCGATAACCTTTTCACCAGCCTCGCCGTCTATCTCTTTTAGTTTTTGCCAACCACGCGTATATCTATCATTCAAATCGTTGTTCATTACTGATTCCTCCATTGACGTTGAACTCGGTAGGATTGAGCAGCCATTTAGCATAATGTGCCCATATGAAACAGCGATTAGGATTGCTGACGTTTTTAGGAAATCACGCCTCGATTCAACTGGCTTTTCTGAGGTTGTCTGCATCGTATCACTATTCACTGTTCTACCATGTATCTAAGGCTAAGCCTTAGAGTTAACTCTCAGTCAAGCGCAATCTTTCCTTTTAATGCACATTGATAGAGATTAATTTTTTCATTCAACTTTTCGAGGTGCTGTTGCTGCGTTTGAATTTGTAGATTGAGTTTATATGAGTGTTCCTTGAGTATTGCTTGTCGAGAGGCGAGAGTTTCTTTACCTTTTCTGCGAAGCTCTGCATATGCACGTATCTGCCCGATAGACATACCTGTCTCTTTTAGCCGTTGAATGAATTCAAACCAGACAACATCCTTTTCGCAAAAGCACCTATGGCCGCTTGCAAGGCGGCGAATATCATCAAATAAACCAGCCTTGTCATAGTAGCGAATGGTATGAGGGCTTGTGCCCACTCGCTTTGAAAATTCTGCCACATTCATAATGTCTTCTCCTCATCAGTAACCAGTATCATTTATTCTTGTCAGATATTATCAATAAATACCGCCTTAGTATTTTAGTTGACCACCATTTGATTATTAACTTATTCAAGGATAGTTCGATGTCGAGATCAAGTAATCAGAGAATTCAAAAAGTAGGGCTTAGTATATGAAGTAATTTCAGACAGTGATTTGTGTTTAATCTGATTTTGGATGGCAACCATCATGGCAGGCTCCTTTGCACTTAGCTGAACAATGTCTTTTCTCGCCCAAAAAAGGAAAAGACATTGAGCAGGTAAGTGAGAATTGTTGATTTAGTTGTCAGTCATAGCAAACTAAGGGATAGCATGTGTGTCGCTATAAGTGCGACATCGTTTGTCACTTTATTTAACGGGGACACCTCGATCCCCTTTTTGAGCAGTCTTGTTCGCTCAATATCAAGAAAAATGACGGTTTCCAGCGGAGCTAGACCCTCCGCAATTTTTCTGGATTTTTTCACCCCCGCCTAGTCGGCCTAGTCGCCAGAGGTTCAAGCGCGGCGTTTTACGCGCTGCGTTAAACCTCAACAGCGAATAAAGGGCAAAGACAATGAACAACGAAATCAGAATTTATGTGGCATGTTTGGCAGCTTATAATAATGGGAAACTGCACGGCGTTTGGATTGATGCCACGCAAGACGTGGAAGACATTCAAGAGCAGGTTAATGAAATGCTGGCAAGCAGCCCAGAGCAAGGCGCAGAAGAATGGGCTATTCATGATTATGAAGGCTTTGATGGATACGGCATAAGTGAATATGAAGGATTTGAAGACGTGCATAATATCGCCTGTTTTATCGAAGAATATTCAGATTTCGGCGGAGCACTACTGAGCTATTTCGGTAATATTGACGATGCAATGACCGCTGCACAAGAGCATTATTACGGCTGTTTTATTAGCGTGTCTGATTATGCGCAGGAACTCACAGAGCAAACCAGTGATATCCCCGAGCATCTTCAACTCTATATCGACTACGAAAAAATGGGGCGAGACATGGAAATGAGCGGCGATATCATCACCATTAAAACCCAACATGATAAAGTGCATATTTTCTGGAGCTTTTAGCTTCAGAGCCACTTTTCTTCGTGAACAATGTTTTGAGGTGTAAAATTGAATCAAAATTGCACCACACAAACTTTAAATAAACAGAAAGGTCGAGCCATAGCAAAGTGATTAACAATTTAATTCGCCCGTGCCGCAAAGAAGATCGCGTAGTATAAACTATCTCATGTTGCGGCGGAGGGGATATAGTCGTTGTTTAACTATGGTTAACGTGTATGACACGGCCTGCAACAATAATAGCAACCATCTACATTGGAGTAATATCTTCTAGCAGCAGTCACTGCACTATGACAGGAGAGATGACTGCCTAAATCCGTTTTGTTGCTTGGTAAGTGAGTACATTCAGCGCTATGTACTTCTCGCTCTCCTGTGTTTTGCGCTTGATTGTTGACGTAATATCTTGATGCCATGGGTACCTCCACATATTGGCGTTTATAATTATTTTGTCTTACACGCGATCAAGTGACGTGATACCCAATTTCCTCTCACCCTAATTAAAAATTCTTATTTCTCAAAACAAAGCGCTCGTTCAATAGTCTTTTCATGCACCCGAAAATGTTCTGCGACTTGAACCATAGACGAGTAGACATCTGTTTCTAATAAAAAGCGCGCTTGTTCAATTTGAGCCGCATCTAGCTTTTTAGGGCGACCAAGCGTTTTTCCTCTGCGCCGTGCGGCTTGCAAGCCTTCTTTGGTGCGCTGGCTCAAGATTTCACGCTCCCACGCCGCCAGCGCCGCCGCAATCGTATATAAAAAGCGACCATCAGGCGTAGTGGTATCAAAATTCTGGCTAAGAGATTTAAAATGAATGCCGCGCTGCTGCATCTTGTTCAGCTCATTCAGTGAGTCAATCACCGAGCGAAACACACGGTCAAGCGAGAGCACAATAAACATATCGCCAGTTTGTAGTTCCGCCATCAGCTTTTGGTAGACAGGCCGATGTTTTTTAACTGCTGAAACGCCATCTTCAATAAATACCTCATCGCATTCATCGTGCAATTGCATGACCTGACGGTCAATTAACTGCTCGCTGGTGGAGGTGCGAATATAGCCCAATTTGCGCATGAAAAATCCTTTCCGAGATTCTTTCCATAAAGGTTAGACATAAAGGAACGTATTTGTTTAAAGCAACGCGCTCTTACCTTCCCTACAACAAGCTCGTCCTAAAATCCCTGTCTATAAAGCCGTACAGGCCATCTAGATATACAGGAATTTATCCCTAATTCGAATCTAGCAAAAACGTTCCTTTTTGTTTGATAGCAAAGTCGCACAGAAAAGCCCAAAGCAATCAATTTTATAACAACAGATTTTTGTGGATGGAGGGCGTTGTCATGGCAAAACAATCACAGCCTATGCGCACAAAACAAACACCGCTTGGCGGCATATTCCCATTAGCGGGTTTTATCATTGGTTATGTCTATGCGATTACCATTTTAGATTCGTTTTGGCCGAGCGCCATTGTCGGGATTATCTGCTTTGGAATTGGCTTTCTGATTGAGCCTATTGTCTACCGCATCCTAGTTATCGCGCTGTGGGTTATCGCCATCATCGCGCGGCAGGCTTTGTTTAGTGCTTTATTCGATAGCGCACTGTTACTTGAGCAACCAAATGAGCCAGCCCCATATGTACAATATAAGGAGAAAAATTATGCGTAAATTAATAGTAGCTCTGGGCTTGCTCTTAGCAGTGACAGGCATCGCTCAAGCTGATGAATTTAAAGCACGGGATTTTTTGAAATGGCCTGACGTGCAAAAGAAATATTGGATACGCGGCGCTATGGACGCTCTAGGGCAAGTAGCTGCAAGTAAGAGTAAGGAAAAAGGATTGTGCGTAATGCAATGGTATTACAGCGACAAGCGCGCAGAACGAAACAGTCTCATATTGTCCAGCATGAAGAAATACCCTGATATTATTCCAAGTGCCATTATGGTCGCTTTGACAGAGCGAGAATGTGGAAAGTATTGGGATTAGAATTTTAATTCTGGTACGACAACTGGCGTTGAGTCACTGAGTTGTAGATTTGCATCTTGTCCAGACATATCAACTGTGCGCTGAATTTCTTCCATTTCTTTGGTTAATTCTTCCGTGCGTTCTTTAGATGGCGGATGTTCTACATCTCTAATCTCATGCTCAATTTCTTCTAAGCGATCACTATGACGCTGAATTTGAATATTGCGCTCTTGTGCTTTTTCAACCGTTTCTGTGCTGTCTTTGAATTCAGACCATGATGGGCTGTTGTCTTTCCATTCCACTTGCACAAATTCATCTTCGGTAAGTTTGCGGCCATCTTCGGTATAGGCACTGCCATCATCATCTAAAAATACCCGCGTACCATCAGACATTGTGCTGGCGCGCTCTAGAATATCATTGTGTTTGGCTTCAGCTAATTGCAGCGCTTCGCCAGATTCCTTGAGCGCTTCATAAACAGCGTTCTGTGTTTCATATAGAGTGCGAATGGCGTTGTCGTAGGCAGCTTTATAGGCTGCATCCAGCATTAATTGCTCAAACATGCTGAGATGGCGGCGCTCATCTTTTTTCTTCTTGTCATCGCCGTAAAAATCAACGGCGCTATCAGGAAGAAAACGTGCAATACGTTCAGCCGTTTCGCCCATGATTTCGGTGGCGTAATCCACCTTATCTTGAATATCTTTTGGTTTGCTATCCAAACCCACATGTTCAGGGCTTGCATATCCATTATCACCTACCACCCAACACCATCCTTGTTATTGTTTCGGCATAAATTATACCCTTCCAACATACAACAAAAAGGTTAAAAGAGTCAAAAAGTGCGTGATTATTGTTAGAGAGAATGAACTTACGGTTAGTCTATGAAGTATTCAACGACATCATCCGCTGATAATTCATCCGTATCGATGATGCAAAATTGGTAGTCTGGATGCGCGCTTTTAAGAACGTCTGTGACGTTTAGTGGCTCATCACCAGCAAATAAAATCCCTATCTTTATGCCCGTAATTCAGCTGAGGTGATGAACGCCTTGAGGAAAGTCGCATTAAATATCGTTAAAAACGATGCCACTCGCAAAGCCAGTATGAAGCTAAAATTCAAAATGGCTGCCTTAGACGACAATTTTAGAGCAAAACTATTGCTTGGAGTTTAATTTCCATGTGCTCTTACCGTGAATTTTTTTAGTTTCCTGAACAATAAAATTTTAGAAGTCATTCTTTTGTAATACTATTCAAATACCTTTTTATCCAAAATCCATGGAACTATTAAAAAGGAATGCACGATGACGTCTTCGATGGCAAATATTCACAGCAAAACTTTTCCAAATTTCTTTCTGTTCATAGTATTTAACTTATATAGCTGCTTGTCTTTAGCCGAGGGCTCTTCAACCGATTTCTCTGACGTGGAAGACTTAACTTCTCCGGAATATTCAATTGAAGAAATTTATGCTAACGATTTCCCTTCTTCCAATGTAAGTTTACAAACTGGTGAACTAAGTTTGTCTGTTACAGACATGAACATTCCAGGTCCCAGAGGAATGGACGTAGCGATTAAGCGAAAATATTCTTCACATTACTCCCCTGCAAACACTTTTGTTCAGTTTGGTCCAGGATGGACATTTGATTTTCCACGAATAAAAACGACTCGGTTAACTGGTCCCGGTACTTATGTCCCCGAAAGACCAAACTGTACAGAAGTTGATACAATCGAGATTTATGTGGATGGTAAAGTTCTGGGCGCTAGCATAGGGATGGCTTCTACATCAGACCTTAAAATGAACGTTTCATCTACTGCCTCATTATTGATCGGAAATTATATTCTAGATGGGTGTTCTGATAATTTTATTATAAACACACCTGATGGACGGAAGATCTCTTTTTTAAACGGTCATACCCACTATTATCAAGCAGGCAGTAGTACTGGAAACCCAGACTACCAGTCTAGGCAATACTATGTTGATAAAATAGAAGATAGGTTTGGAAATTTCGTAGACTTTAGTTACGAATATATAACTGTAACGTCAAATGGGAAGACGTTCTATAATGTCCCTCTTCTGAATAAGATAGAAAACTCAGAAGGAACAGAAATTAATATTACTTACATTGATAAGTCGACATACCCGAAAGTCTCCACCATAGCCTATGGCACAACTATATTAAATTACAGCTACGCTGGAACAAACAACAATTATTTAGATGAATTTGAAGACGGCGAAAATCAGGTTACATCATACAATTGGAGCTTATTCGATCCGCCAGGTAATTTTGATAGATCTATAATTAGTAGTATTTTATTGCCTTCCGGTGCAGAAACGATCTTTTCATTTGAAACCCTTGACCAAAACGGCTCTGAAACAGTCTGTTCCACCTATTTGCCATGTACCCCTTGTCCAGGAATTTGTTATCGGCCGGTTGTAAAAACACAAGTCGTTAGTGGAGTTGGATTAGATACAAAAACAATCACGTACTCAAGAGAGTATGAAACAAGTAATATCATCACTACTAAACAAGAAAGTAGTTCTGAAAAGTCATATGAATTTGTAAGCACTTTTAAAAGGGTGACTCAAAATCCTACTAATAGAGGCTCAGGTTTAGCTGCAACGGATGGATTGCTTTTAAGTGAGTCGATATATGAAAATAATGTGTTGAAATATACCCTTACAAACGATTGGGACTTTTTAAAATTAGGTGAAGTCGGTTGTACGAGGTTTTCAATACGAGAATTTAAAAATTGCGGCCAGTCCCGCTTAGTTAACAAAATTGAAAAATTTTACAATAGTGGTGGTATTGACGAGTTTGAAATAGAGTATTTATCTTTTGATAAATACGGGGAACCGCTAAAATGGAAAGAATCGAATAATTTT
This sequence comes from Aliiglaciecola aliphaticivorans, assembly GCF_054782055.1. Lineage (NCBI taxonomy): Bacteria > Pseudomonadati > Pseudomonadota > Gammaproteobacteria > Alteromonadales > Alteromonadaceae > Aliiglaciecola > Aliiglaciecola aliphaticivorans. The sequence continues at coordinate 111,707 of NZ_BAAGTF010000025.1, read as the reverse complement.
AATAGTAATGTGAGATATAATAATGTTGGATTGTCTCACAGTCGATTATTGTGGATTCTGAATCGGCAAACGTTTCACTCGATTTCCAGTACCGATAGCAACTATAAAAAAGTCTCTGGTATGACCTATCACTCCGATAGTGGTGATTACAAAGGCTTGCCAAACTACGTATATAAGAACGGAATGTTGCTTAAACGCTTCAGTTCATATCATTTATCTGGTTCGCATATTGGGGTTCCTAAATTAATCATTATTAATGATACAAATAGGCAAATTGAATTAGGGAACTATAAAAGAGGGCAAGCTCAACAATTTAAAAAGTACCTCCCTGAATCTACCGGTTTTCAATATGCTTATCGTTATGTGGATAACTCAGGACGAGTAAGCCAAATTAAAGACTATGAGAATAAACAATGTAATAACTACAGTTGGGATGACGCTTCAAGACTAATTTCCATATCTTATTGTTACGGCTCTTGGGAACCTACATTCATCACTTATTCGCTTACCTCGGGTAATGATGGTTTATCACATATCGTTTCTGGCATGCAGAAACAAATTATTCAAACAGGTAACAAGCGTTCAACTATTTATTATGATGGTTTTTATAGAAATGTTTTAGAAAGAACCCAAGATTTAACAGACTCACTTACCAATACATTTATGTATCATAAATATGATGCGTTCAATAGAAACACATATGTTAGTAAACCAAGTAATAGTTCTTCGGCTATTTATGGTACCAATCTAGATTACGATGTTCTTTCTAGAGTGCTGTTGGAAAATGACAATACGTTCAGCGGTTCAGTAACTTATGAATATCTAAATCAAAATAGGCGAAAAAGAATAGACAATAAAGGAAACGAATTTACTGATAAATTTTTAGCTTTTGGCAAACCCTATAATGAGCAATTAGTTCAAATAATTGCCCCTGAAAATACAATTACGAATATCAATTATAATGTTTTTGAAAATGTAACAAGCATAACTCAGGGGGGAATCTCTGAATGGCGCGTTTATGACAGCAAACAAAGGCTGTGTAAAATTGTTCGTCCAGACAGTGGTGCTACCGGCTTTTTGCACAATAACATTGGGTTGGTGATAACTAAGGCGTCTGGTAATAGCGTATCCACTTCAAACTCCTCTTGCGATACGTCATTTTCAAGCTCACAAAGAATCGACTATACCTACAATAATCATGGCCAAATAAAAACAATCGATTACGGAGACTCATCGTTAGATAAAACATTTGTTTATGACAGAGACAAACGTTTAGTCAAAATAGTCACAGATAGGACAGAAAACAATTACAGTTACAATCAGGTAGGGCTTTTAAGTGCAGAAAGTATGACTGTCGATGATAGATTATTCCAGTTTGTATATGGATATGACGATCTTAAAAATTTAAGCAGTATTATATATCCCGATAGTGAATTAGTAACGTTTTCTCCTAATGCTCTAGGTCAGTCTACCAATGTTGGGGCTTACGTCACTGATGCAAGTTACCATGCAAATGGGTCTATCAAACAGTTTGAATATGGAAATGGCTTTATTCATAGTCAATTACAATACAATTCAGGTTTACCTAAAGACTTTACTGATTTAAAAGGGGCAACTGTAGCCATTGACCAATATTTTGAATACGACGCTAATGGAAATATGAAATTTTTGAGAAATGATCAAAATAGAACGTATGACATTGCTTTGATTTATGATGATTTGGATAGAATAAAAACAATTAGTGATAGTTTCAAAGGGGCTGGTTTAGTCGACTATGACGAAATGGGTAATATAGAAAACTATAATATAGGTTCACAAAGCATAACGTATCACTATGACACCAACAAAAAGTTGATTAGCACATCCGGTTCTCACATTAATAACTTTTCTTACGATGACAGAGGTAATGTCAAGAATAATGGCTCAATAACATTCAATTATAATTTGGCTGGGCATACAACTTCACTCACGAAATCTGGTCAGACTTCAAGTTTTCTCTACGATGGTAATGATAAAAGAATAATAAAATACGCCGATGGTGACTCGCAATATTTTCTTTATGGATTAGATGGTACATTGCTGTATCAGCAAGACCAAAGCACGTATATCAACCATGTCTATCTTGATAAGAGACAAGTTGCAGAAAAAAGCGGAGTGTTATCGACAACGCCACCAAGTGGGATAACAAGTATTATTATAGATGGAGCTTCTCAAAACTTATACTCTTCCTCTCAAACAGCAATCTTGTTTAGTCAAAACTTGGATAACGATACTGCTGCTCCAATGCAATGGAATGCGGGAGGAAGCTCCTTAAAGATTGAGTATAAAGTTGATTTTGGAACCAGTGGAAACTCAAGCAACTATGAGGATACCGATTGGTTACACAAATATACTTATTTACCTAATGAGAGTACAGGCTCGATTAGCTTCACTTCTCACTTACCATATTCCGGTTTGTCTGGCTCAAAGGTTGGCGCGTATCCATATAACTCAAGTTCGAGTTACTACAACCCGAACAACTACGCAAAACTCCATTATCGATTTAGAACGGAAGGGCCAAATGGATCTAGCTCTTGGCGCTATTTGAAACCTATTTGGATTTATTACAATGACTAAACTAAACATTTTTTGCAAATTAAAAAACAGAAGTAACTTTTGGACATGTTTGGCTCTTGTATTAATTGGAGTTTCAAATTTTGTATACGCGGGTGTTACCTATATTCATACAGATTCGTTAGGATCCGTTGTAGCTAAATCTAATAGTAGTGGGCAGGTATGGGCCAGATACCATTACACTCCATTTGGGGAACCGGAAAGTTCAAATGGGTTAGAAGATAAGGCAAGTTTTACCGGGCATGTTTACGACGACGAATCCTCTATGATTTATATGCAGGCACGATACTATGATCCAGTCATCGGGCGGTTTTATTCGAATGATCCTGTAGATGCGTTAAGTTTTATATCTAAAGGAAATATTCATGGGTTTAATCGCTATACATACGCAAGTAATAATCCTTATAAATACACCGATCCCAATGGACGAGAACCGATTCCGTTAGAAAGACAAAATGATCAAGCGGTTAAGGATTTAGCAGCTGGAAATATTACAATGGAAGAGTTTAATCCGCCTGAAACTTTTCCTAGTTCAGGTACACAGGCAACGATTGTTGAAGTAAATTTAGCAGGCGGGCCTAGTGTTTCTTTAGAAGCAGGTTTTGTAAAAGACAGTTCAGGTAATAAAGGTATTCAATTATCTATTCAATATGGTGGAGGTACGCCAGAAGCCTCTTTAGAAGCTGGGATGGAATTAACGAACGCAGGAAATATTACAGACTTAAACGGATCATCTGGAACTCAAACTATTGGAGGTGGTGAGGGGATAGTCGGGTCTGGAAGTGCTATATTTGCTCCCACTTACACTGGTGGTTCTATTACTGGCGGTGTAGGAGTTGGTCTACCTGCTGGTACAAGCGGTGGAGTAGAGCATACTTTGATAATTCCGTTACCAAGTAGAGGGAAAAAATGAAACTAAAACAAAAGGTAGTTTTGTATTTTGCTTTGTTTGTGATTATCATTTTTATTGTTGCTGCATTCTTTATGTTTAAAGAGTCAGCAGAGTTGAGGTCATTAGAGGTTAATTTAATTGAGCACTCAAATACGTCAAAGATTTACATTTGCAATACGACTATCACTGATGATTTAGGATTCATTGGTGACTTTAAAAAAAGAAGTCAGACAAAAGTAAGCGGTTCAAGCCCAATACGTTTTTACAAGTTAGAGGTTAAAGCTGGTGACCTTAAAAATGAATTCTTTATTGGGCAAGATTCCGTTGATAGTAATTTGTTTTGGATTTATCCCTATGAAAAGCCCAAAATAATGACCCCATTGGCCTATTTGAGAACGAATACGTTGGCAGAGTCGATCAAAAATGACTGTACTGCGGTAAAAGATGAGTGGGTTAATATTTATATCCCGAAATAATAGGATTAAGACAAGTTGGACTTCCCAGCTTTCACTAGACAGTTTGTTGTTCCAAATAATACGCTTCTTCGAACTTAGCTGGTGATACACCGCCTGTATGCGAATGGCGTTTTTTGGGATTGTAAAACATTTCTATAAAGTTAAATATCTCAGTCTTCGCTTCGTCTCTTGTCGTATATATCTTCTTTCTGATCACCCGCTTTTTAAACGTAGCGAAAAAGCTCTCAGCAACAGCATTGTCGTGGCAATTTCCTCTGCGGCTCATAGAAGGAGTAAGGTTGTGCTCTTTCATAAAGGCCAAATAGTCAGCGCTGCCGTATTGACTGCCTTGATCGCTGTGTACCAATACAGTTTGTTTGGGCCGACGTTGATAAACAGCCATCAGCAATGCACGGATAACCAGATGCTTGTCCATGTTTTTATCCATTGACCAACCAACAACTCGCCGAGAGAACAAGTCTATAACCGTCGCCAAGTACAGAAACCCCTCATAAGTGCGCACGTACGTGATGTCACTTACCCACGCTGTGTTAGGCGCATCAGGGGCAAAATCACGCTCCAGTACATTGTCTGCAATCCGTGATGGCTTGCCGCCTTTGATGTATTTACGCTTATAACCGATCTGCGCTCTGAGATTATTCAGTCGCATAATCTTAGCAACTCGATGCTCGCTACAAGACTCACCCGCTTCACAAAGGTCACGATGTATCCATGGGCTACCATATGTTCCGCCGCTGGCAATATAGGACTCTTTGATCAGTTTGAGCAGGCGATTATCTTCAATTGCTCTTTTGCTTAACGGCTGCTTAAGCCATGCATAAAAACCACTACGATTGATTTTTAACACGCGGCACATGGCTAACACTGAAAATAGTTTCTGATGATCTCGGATAAAGGCGTACTTCACTCTGGCTGGCTTGCAAAGTACCTTGCGGCCTTTTTTAAGATGTCCCGTTCCTCCGTGACTCGCTTTAATTCTGCCTCTAACTTCGCTATGCGAACCGAATCATCAGAAGACTGACGAGCGATTTTATTGCCACTTAACTGGCTTCGCCAGTGATATAGCGATTTAGTTGAAATACCCAGCCGTTCAGCAACTTCCTGAACCGAATAACCACGCTCAGTAATTTGCTTAACTGCTTCAATCTTAAACTCGTCGGTATACCGTTTGCCTTTGCTCATAAACACCTCTATTTGAAGTTACATTGTAACTATTAAAAGCGTCTAGCAAAGTCTGGGAAGTCCAGTCCTCTGATTTAGTTGACGCATCCAAACCAGATAGATATGTCACAAATTCATCACTTGATATCGCGTTATTTTGCAGCTCATTTAGTTTTTGAAGGAACTTGTTCGTAGATGTAAATGATTTATTGCTTGCCAGCACAAAGAAGGTTTTTTTTACAAAATGTTTTTGAGCGTCTACATTTTCTCTACCGTCGTTTTTATCAGATATTACGGATACCCAGTTATTCAACGTCTTCCAGAGGTCAATATCTAATTCGGTTAGGTTAACGGCATTATTGTCAGCTTTCTTTTGCACAGTGTGCTTTACTTGAATTAGTACTTGATGCTCTGTATCCAGTTCAGTATGCACATCATCTAAAGCTTCAAAACCAATAGACTCATCCTTTTTCAAATTCAGTAGCTTATAAAGAAAGAAATAGTACTGAAAATCTAGACCTGCGACTAACCCAGCAGCCGAAGTTTTTTCTGTATGAGATGTACCTATCAAATCAATTCCCTTAAAATGTCAATGCCTCACTTGACCGAACTAATCATAGCGTCATTAAACACAGAAGAAAACGATTTACCAACGTCAGTTGTCAATAACTAGTAAGTGCATGATGCAGTCTTGCTCGTGCAAGTTCTTGAATTACTGCTCTTTGTCCTAAGAAGCCTTTCAATTCAAAGCAGTGTATAGTTTAGCAGATATGTCGGCTATAGCGTCAGTTCTAATCCAATAGCATGGAACAGTTCTCCGAATCGACTTTCTTGCCTGTTTGGAGACTCGGACGGTATTGCATATTCGCAACCACCTTGTCCTGTTTTGCGTAAATTATGCTCCAATTTTTTGGCGGTAGGAATAAAGTGTTGCGAACTCCCGCAACCACATTCAAGGCCTCGATTATTCGAGGCCTTTTTTGTTGCTGTATATTTTGTATTTCCTGCTGTAATTGTGCTGAAAAAAATATGATCTTCGTTTAACCGTCGCAGTCTTTCACTAGATAATATATCTTAAAAAATTCGTCTATTAAAATAACAATTCCTATGTTAACTTTCTGTAAATTAAGGATGCAATTAAAAGGAAGTTTGGATGTACCTTGTCGCCAGCAAAACAAAGCAATTAAATACGTTCGTGTTGATGATTGCCAGTGTTCTTTTCTTGAATACCTCCGTAAATGCAAAATCATTTATGTTTGAAGTAGATGTAAATGAATATTTCCCGCCGCTTATCAGAACTGATCAATCACCCTATTTACGTGATACAGATAGTGACTTCAGCCCGTCACTAGAGAGTAAATTTTATCAATTGGGCAATAAAAAATTGTATGTCACAAAGATTGAAGGGGAATACGAAGAACTATACTCACTCGATCTCTCCTCAGACGAGGTTATCCTTCCACTAAGTAATTATTACCCAAATAGCAATGAATTTAAGCGCAGCAGCATATCTATCAAACCATTCAGTAATAATGAAATATTGGTACATACAGTAAAATTAAATAATGATACCGAGCTATACATTACCGACGGTACAGTTGAGGGAACTAGAACATGGAAGCCTCCGTATCCGAAGATCTCGAATTCGCCATTCAATAATTGGCATGCTTTTCAACGATTTGAGTGGAAAAATGACAACGATGACTATTACTATTCATTTGGAGGAACTGTTTTTAAATACAATGACATAAGCAAAGAAGTGGTGTAGTTAGGTGATAGTCCTAAAATTTATTCCAATAATTCGTCGAATAGTTTCTTAGGAGGTTACTTCTATTATGAGGATAAAAAGACACATTTTTATGAAATAGTTGATTTGAGTGAATCGATTAATTTTGATGAGTCATTGTATTTTGAACAAATTGGCCGCACCGGCTTGAATATGGATATAAACATGGTTTTTCGTCACCAATTTTATTTCACTCATCGGAAAGAAGGTATCCTCTATCTTGCATCATTTAGTGCTAGAAAAGGATTAGTTGATTTGGCAAAACTCGACACTGTCCAACAGTGTCTAGAACCAGAGGGAGTTGAGCCTAAAATCAGCCAAGTTATTGAAAATGACCGTTTCATCTATTTCAAGAGCGAATTCGACAATCATCAAACCTGCATTAATCGATTTGACAAACAAAGCAATGATATAAAAATGTATTCCGACGAACAAATGGGCTTACACCATGATATCGAGATATATGCTGCTAATGACAAAGGACCGTTGATACAGGGAAACTTGCTCAAAAATAATCTAAATAGGAACCATAATTATTACAATATTTTTCAGGTGGATTTTGACTCCAATGCTGTTACGCCCCTTTTAGCCCAAACCCTGTTTTTTAGCAAATCGATTCAGCTAGTGAAGAGTGATAATGACTATCTATACCTATTTGTTACATACGAATGTGATTATAGGGAGACCTGTGACAGGAAGTCATTTTTCAGAGTAGATGTTAGCTCCTTTAGTCGTGAGACTGTAGGGGGCCGACTTAATTTTGCCGACAGGCGAAGTTGGTCAGAGATGGAATGGCCCCTTTGGAATAGCCTGTTTATTGAACAGGGAAATCTTTATTTGATGGCTGCTTTGCCGCATCCGGGTCTCTACAAAACGAATCCGGAAATGAAGTATTTTAAGTCGCTACAGCTACAAAACCTAAATCGTCATACTGAATATAGTGGTATCAATGAAATTCACGCTATTGGCAATGGATGGCTTGTAAGAAGCGATCAAAGTCGCAGCCCCACTGAACTATTCGATGCAGTTAGATATTTTGTGATTACACTTGATGGACAAAAGCATCAGATAACGCTGCCCTATGGACTCGGTTCTGATCAGGTATGGTTTAGCGGCACAGATACAGCATATATCAGTACTTCTTCAGACAATTTGTTTTCCGTAAACCTTATCGACTTTTCAAGTTTCAGTATTGATCTGGATAACATAGATACTGTTCACAATGTTATTGACGGAAAAATCTATGGTCGAGACAGAGATAACCTCGTCATTATGGACATTGCGACAGGTGAAGCTTTTGAATTTGAAAACATACCTAATACACAGTTTTTTTCCTGCACAGATCAGATCTATTCAACTTATTCGGATGGTATCTACGATCAACTTTTCCAGATCAGCGAAAATCAGGTGGAAATCGTGATTGATGAAGAACAACAAGCCAAAATCTATTCTGACACCAGTGAAACAGGTAAATTAGTCGTCATATACGCCAATGATATCAAATTGTTTGATTGTCACTCACAATCACTAACGACGGTCTATACCACACCTTTAGATGAGCAAGTGGAATATCGCCCAATAAATTATAGAACAGTTTTTTATAATCCCTTTGACCAAAATACCTATGGTATCTGGTTAAATTCATTGTATAAAATATCGATGCATAACGGCGATTTTCAATGGGTTTATCGTCGTGACCCGGCAGACGACTACAGTATTTCTTTAAGTTTTAGTTATATTCCAATCTTTGCTCAGAATGAAGTCTATCTTAGGTCACCCCCCCTCAATGATCTATATAAGGTTGAAGGTCAACAATTGCATCTCGTGTTTAACTCGGTGCTGGAAGATCAACGGACTGAGTTTTCAGATATAAAAACGTCTAGTGATGGTAAGTATCTGTATGGGAGTTATAGCGAAAGCAAACTCGACGGTATTTTCCTTAATTATGAAGAACCATTTATCTTTGATACAGAAACGGACACAATGCACAAACTGGATCTTGTCTCTGGGGTATTAAAATCTGTAAACCGAAGTAGGTTGTTCGAGGAAAGTAACGGTCTTATTGCATACCCCAAAGCAGGTATCGACAAGTCAAACGAATTAGGTGTAATTGATATAGCCTGTCTATTGGAACAATATTGTATCAACAGTGTGCTCAACCGACCGCCAATAGTATCTCAAGGCGAAGAGTTCTTCTATGAAACAGGAGACCTAATTAATATTCCTTTTCGAGCTTCAGATCCAGATTTGGATTCACTCAGTTTTGAGTTAATCAATAACCCTGATTGGATGTCGATTGACAATAATGGACTTATTCATGGCTTTATTCCAGATAGTGCAGTAGAGAAATTTGACAATGTTGAGGTAGTTGTCTCGGACGGGCAAATTCAAATGACGTCAACTCCTATTACATTTACAATAAATCCTAGGAATAGGACGCCCTTAATAAATGCTGCAAATATTCCCCAAATTGTGCTTGAGCATGGCGAGAATACTGAACTAAGTTTATTTCCCTATGTTGAAGATGTTGATGCAGATTCTCTGACGATTGTGCTTAATTCCAATATTTCTGGCGTTGAAATTGATAACAATGGGACTTTGTTGATCAATAACCCTTCTGCCGGCAATCATGCAATCGAATTTTCAGTCAGTGACTCAATATCTGAAAGCGTTAAAGGTACTGTATCACTTATTGTCAAAGAAGAGTTATCGACAAATAACCCAGCACCCAATCCAACACCAGTAACGCCTAATGAATCAGGTTCAGGTGGAGGTACATTCGGTTCTTTCTATTGGTTATTGGTTCTACTGATTTTAGGTTTACGGAAGCAAGTTATTTAATTAAGCGCAAAACGAACTACACCATGGGCGTAATGTTAAACGGACATTTTAAAGCTTTTGCGTAACCGTAGCGTGGAGCATAAAATTAATTGAAAAAAAATCAATCACTTTAGCTTTGCTTTTCGAAACTTGGAGTATAAGACAATTAAACCGCATTCCTGACCTATGAAGTAGGGTGTGATATTGTTCAGTACAGGGGATAAATTAGCATCCAAAAGTGATGCGACTAGAGTCAGAAACATAACCCAGCTTCATGCATTCAAGGCCTCGATTATTCGAGGCCTTTTTTGTTTGTGCTAGATATACATTTAACTCCATATTCTCATTTAATTGCACATTCAAATTGTGCTTGGGTTATCTGTACCGAATTTTCAATTACTCCACATAAAATACATTGTCCTGTAGTTCGTCACCTATGTTGGTATTATTGCGGATCACTTCTGCTAGGGTGACATCTTCGACGAATTCGAGTTCATCATCAGTTAAGTACCGGCTGTACCAAAAGCGATCGCCGGCCCTTAATTCGTCAAATTGCTTTACATTAATCGCGGTAAATAGCTCGCTTAGTTGTGATCCTTGAGATGTCAAAGGATCTTCGGCTAAGCCGCCGATCCAAAGCTCAATATCATCAACCGAACCATAGGCATTGAACAGTCCTGCTTGTAAACTGGTGTTGGTGGTAATGTCGGCAATACTGACTTTGGCTTCTAAATCCATTGCTATTCGCGTTTGGTTATAGGTGTTTAAACCGTGATCTCTGCCACGCTGAATATTAAGGGAAATTAAATCAAAGCCGCCAGATCCAGGGTTTCCGAATAAGAAATTTCGCAAACCATTGACCACTTGAGTATCGATGGTTTGGTGTCTTTGTTTTGCCAATCCTCGCAACACGGGATCAATATCATTTTCATTTTGGTATAAGTTTATGCCAGTAAAAAACGCATCGCGAATGGCTAGGTTACCTTCCTCAATGGTATTGCCATCTGCGTCAAGTCGTAAAATACTGTCACTTACTTCACTGTGGCCCAATCTATAGGTCGCAGCGGAAAACTCATTATAAATAGTTGGGTTGATGGTTTCATCATAGCCTTGGTAATCAGGCATACTGTTTTCACCTAGCAATGCAGGCAAATATTCGTTATAGGTAATAATTTGAATTTCGGCTATAACTAAACGTCTCGCTTGCTCATAGATTGATTCGATGGAAGCATTGGTTTGCGAAGACTGTAAAATTCTAGCAATACGATTGTGTTCACGTAGCCAAACCGTGTGCATAGCGGTGAGTACGGCTTGTTCATTAACCCGTAAGTCGCCACCGATGAAAAGGCGACTAGGATCCGCGACAAAGCCGTTTGCATTGGGGATATTATCGGAATTGAATGGCAACAGGTTGTTACTGCTGGTTGCTAAAAACGGGCTATTATCTCCAACCCTCAAGGCACTGTTGCGCTCATTATCAGAACCATAAATCATTGATCCATCTATCCAGCTAGTAATTTCATTTTCCTGTTCTCTTACATTCTCAATACTTGTACCCGTATCAGGATCGTAAATAGCACGGTTGAAAGGAATAACGACTTCTCCGCTGCCATTGGGATCAAAAAACACATCCCCTCGTGGGACGGGTATGTTCTCTTGTTCAGGTGTACTGCCATCTGTTAAGCCTATATCATGATCGATAAACTGCCCCCATTGCCATAGGTAATCACTGGTATCAAAACTGTTTTCAATGCTTTGGCCTTGGGCCTGAGAAACCAATAAGTTACTTATTTCCCGCGCACTTTTTTGAGTGCTTCCCGCCATAGACGATATTCCGTCGGTGTAGTTTGCTTCGGCAATACGTTGTAAATGGGTAAAAGTAGCGCCCCAAGTCGGATGTTGTTGATTATTACTGGTGCCGTCATAGGAGCGAATTTCTCTACCGTCTTGTTCATTCATTTGCATCTCATCTCTTCCCGGCCGATTGAGTTCATTGTTTCTTCTTACTTCAACATCTTCATCTATCCCTTGGGAAGAGCGAGTGTTACTTCCGCCTCTTTGTTGGTTGGTTTGGTTATCCTGGCTTATCTCTGCTGTTGCTAATGTTACAGCGTCTGAGTTGGAAGCAGTTTCCGATTCACCACTTCCACATGCCGAAATCATAGTCAGTTGGCCGATTGATAAGGGGATGATTAAATAACGTTTATTCATTAATTTATTCCTACTATTTTAATTTATTTATCATTTACGGCTTTTTTCCTTCTATTTGTATAGAACAGTTATATGAGGTGAATTGCGATAGGCGCTAAGGGGTAGATAGGTTAAATAAATGTTAGTTCGTGATTAATTGTGGAGTTTAGGTGTGGTTTTTGTGCAGTTTTAGCGCAGTTTACTCGAGTAAAGTGTGAAGTTTGTGTAGCAAAGATTGTAAAAGTGATTTAGATGTGTTGACAAGGAGACTACGGATAAACGCGATTAGTGACTAACTGGTGGCTGCGAGTTAAACTAGGCATTCATTCATTTTCAAAAGTAAACTTGTGTCGTCTCTTAAATATTTATCTGCGTATTCCCCTGACTTACAGCAGCAAATAACTGAATTGCTAGATTCAAACCGGTTAACCGATTATCTGCTTCAGAAGTATCCGCTGGTGAATAGCGTGCCTAACGACAATGCACTGCGTGAATATGTTCTTGAACTGAAAAATCAATACATCAAAAAGTCAGCACCGCTGAGTAAGGTGGTATTTGATAAGAAGATTCACGTTGTTGAAAATGCCCTTGGGTTGCATAGTTTTGTATCAAGAGTGCAGGGCGGTAAGCTTAAAAGTAAAAATGAAATACGCATTAGTACATTGTTTAAAAATGCACCTATTGAATTTCTTAATATGATAGTGGTACACGAACTCGCCCATTTGAAACAAAAGGATCACAACAAAGCGTTTTATCAACTTTGTTGCCATATGTTGCCCAATTATCACCAAATTGAGTTTGATGTGCGTGTTTACTTAACGCATCTTGAATACAAAGGCGAGATTTATAAAAACCTGTCACCCAATCATCAATAAGGTCCTTATGAATTATCAATTTATACGCAATTTGCAAGGTGAGCCAGAGGCTCAGTTCGAGATGGGCCATGAGGCATTTTCACGTTGGTTTACAGAAGAACTTGGAACAAGGGAAGATAACATATCTGCACTTTTTACGGCAATTGACGCATTACAGAAACACCAAATGAAAGGGTATCTGTTGGAGGGGAAAGAATTTAATCTTCGACTGGATTGTGATGAGGTAGAAGTCAGGTCAAAAGATTTGGATATGGATGGGCCTGATGAGCTGCCAGAAGGTACAGAGTTATATGATCAAGAATCTGTTTCAGGGTGTGGATTGGACGACTTCATTCAGGTTTTAAGTTCGTGGCGAGATTTTGTTTGTGGACAATAACTCGATTATTGCCAAACCATCATCAACGAAAAGTACGATTGTTGATAATTTTGTAGCACCAAAATGCCTAGAAAAAATCAGCATACTTTATCAAGATGAGTCGATGTTACTTATTAACAAGCCCAGTGGTTTGCTTTCTTTATCAGGTAAAAACCCCATAAATTCCGACTCAGTACATTTTCGGTTAGTACAAGATTACCCTTCTGCCACTATGGTTCACCGCTTGGATTTTGGTACATCAGGTATTATGGTAATTGCTCTGAATAAACAGGCTAATAGCCACTTAGGGAAGCAATTCCAGATGCGCACAGTACAAAAAACCTATGTGAGTGTGTTGCATGGACACGTTTGTCAAGATTACGGTCAAATCAGTCAACCTATCGCTAAAGATCCTAGCTTGTTTCCAAAAGTGAAAATATGTTCTATTACTGGCAAAGAAGCCATAACTCAATATACAGTGTTAGAGCGATTAGATAATCCTTGTTCCACTCGAATTCGTTTTCATCCACAAACCGGTAGAACGCATCAATTAAGGATCCACAGCGAACATCTAACGCATCCTATTTTAGGCTGTGATTTATATGGGACTGAAGAGAGTTACCAAAGAGCCAATAGACTCATGTTACATGCAGAAAGTGTAGACTTTGAACATCCTACAACAGGTAAGAAGGTGCAAGGGTTTTGCCCTGCACCTTTTTAAAATCGCATGTACAAATAGTCGCTGATTTTCGCCTTTCCTTTTAATTTGATAGCTGTTCAACTTTCTCATTGTTAAACACACAGACTTGGTTTTTTCCTTGAGATTTTGCCTGGTACAGGGCGTGATCTGCGCTTTTTATTAAAATATCACACTGCCGCTTTCTGTCTGGAATTAAACAGTGCAAACCAATACTCACAGTGGTTTTAATACTTAAATGTGTATCCTGACTTGTATCTATACAGACCATTGTTTGCTCAATTAAGTGACGAATATCTTCAGCCACTTTTGACGCACCAGCAAGGTCAGTGTTAGGAAGAATACAGGCAAACTCCTCACCACCATAGCGGGCCACTAAGTCATCAGGTCGGTGCGCGCAGGTGGTTATTTTTTCTGCCAACACTTTCAAAAATTTGTCACCTGCTTGATGGCCATAAGTGTCGTTTAACTGTTTGAAGTTATCTGCATCAATCATCAAAAGTGCTAACGGCGTTTGTTCTCGTGCACAGGATAGCCAATCAGTGCGCAGTTGGTCGTCAAATTGATAACGGTTGCTAACACCTGTCAAACCATCAACTAAGGCGAGTCTGCGCAACAAATCTGATTGGCGTTTGATTTGCGCGTGACTTTGCACCCTGGCCCATGTAATGGTGGGATTAATAGGTTTGCGAATAAAGTCGACACCGCCGACTTCAAAACCTCTGACTTCATCGGCCTCATCGATATTCGAGGTAATAAAAATCACAGGAATATGCGAAGTGAGTACGTTTTCTTTTATTTTTTCACATACTCGAAAGCCATCTAAATGCGGCATATTAATATCTAAAAGAATGATATCTGGGAGCAATTCATTTGCCATTTCAACGCTTTGTAGCCCATCGCTAGCCATGAAAATATGGAAGTCATTCTGAAAAATTTCATAAATCTGACGAACCACTAACGGCTGATCATCGGCGATGAGCATTATCGGCATTCGATGAGATATATTGCCAAAATTAACCTGTTTATTTGTCATAGTTTGTACTCTGCAAACAGTTTTTTGAGTGAGCTAAGACGAAGTCTAATGCGGGTTTGAATTTTAGCTGCTCAATAAATTTATTGAGAGTTCTCAATTCACTATGGTTGGGAAATTGAGAGCTCAATTCTTTAACGTATTGAATAATAGATAGATCATTTTTTTCTAATAAATGGATGATTTGTTTGCACTTTTCTGGAGGGAACTGGGTATTTTCGTCCTTTTGGAAATGGATAGGAGTATCCGTTTTAACAAACAATTGTTGTAAGCGTTGCAGGTTAACCGCATGCAATCTGGAAAGGGTTTCTAATTTTTCCTTAATTTGATTATTGTCTAACTGCTGGTTTTTGACCAAAGCATGAAATTGAACCACATAGTTGTAAACGTCTAAGGCACCTATTGTTCCGGCCAAGCCTTTAAGGATATGCAAAGATGAAATGATGGTTTTTGAATCACGAGAGTGTTTAAGAATATTTAATTGTTCTATAAACTCCTGAGCATATAGGGGAATTAAATTTTCTACTGCGGTATGGTTTTGACCAAATCGATCTAAGATTTGTTGTTTCAGTTCAGCATCGCTGATAACGCTGGAATCTTGCTCATTATCAACGACTGGTTGGGGGTGTTTTTGCAAAACTGCGAGTACTCCTTCACATAGTTTGTGCAAGCTAATGGGCTTAGCAATGTGAGCGTTCATGCCTGCTTCATAGCACTTCAATTGATCTTCTGCTTGGCAATCTGCTGTGGCGGCAACAATGGGTAATTCGTTAAAACGTGGGTCTAATCTAATTTGTTTAGCCGTTGTTAGTCCGTCCATGGTAGGCATATTAATGTCTAATAAGATGACGTCAAATTTTTTTGGCATTGAACGAAGAGCATGAATAACTTCCTGCCCATTTGTAACCGCTGTCACCGTCGCACCAGACAGTTCAATAAGGCCTTTGAGGGCTTCCAAGGTTAGCCTATTGTCATCAGCGATTAATATACTTAATCCGGTTAATCTTTTCACCTAAAAATTTGCCTTATGAGTTGGTGTATCAGAGACCTTTTTGGCTTTAAATTGAATTGTTCCCAATAAAAACCTCGAAATGTTCTGTCCCTTGCGGAACTCCCTTCAGACAGTAAGAGCAACATTTAGATCAAAGTAACATTTAGATCAAGGCAACATTTACACCAAAGTGAAATTAAGTGTCTGACAAAAATCGAGGTCATACTAGTTGCTGTCTGGTTTTAACAAATAGCAAAGGACTTTAGATTGTTTATTGAATTATAGAGTGATCGAAATGTGTTTATGTCAGTAAAAGTTTCACTCATGTGAAAAATTTGCAGGTTTAAGTGAGATTCAAATTCAGGTTTTCGATTTTAGGGAATATTTTAAAGTTGATAAAAAGTAATGAGTAGGGCAATGTTCTTTCACATTCCTAATAGATGTTTGCAGTTTCAACATATTGATTATTAAAGGACGATGATGTGTTAAAAGTTTTATTAGTTGATGATGACAATGAGTTTACAGACGTAGCTTATCAAATTATTGAATTCTTAGGCCATGAGGTGTCAGTGGCGGGATCATTAAAAGAAGCTCGGCAGTGGTTAGAGCATCAACAGTTTGATCATATTTTACTTGATTTTATGCTGCCCGATGGCAGTGGTTTGCACCTTATCGATGAATTAGATTTAAGCACCGGAAAACAAACCTTCATTACCTTAATTACCGGGCATCCTTCGGTAAAGGGGATGTTAGCCGGATTGTGCGGGCCTAACGTAAATTATCTAGTGAAACCTCTTCAGCGTGAAGATATTGAAGAAGTATTGAATCGTAAGTCTAAAAAAGCAGTCAAAAAAGTCAGTAAAGCGTTGCATTTTGGTTGTTTAATTGGCGAATCTGCGCCAATGCAAGAGCTGTATTTGATGATCGAGCGAGTAGCGAAAACTAACGCCAATGTCATGTTAATGGGAGAGAGTGGTGTAGGTAAAGAGGTGGTTGCTCAAGCAATTCACAGCGCGAGTAAATGCGAAGGTCCATTAATTGCGACTAACTGTGGTGCACTGTCTAAAGAACTCATTGGTAGCGAATTATTCGGCCATGAAAAAGGAGCCTTTACAGGGGCTGTGGGTCGTAAAGATGGTGTATTTGAGCGGGCTGAAAATGGAACCTTGTTCCTCGATGAGGTGACCGAAATGCCCCTTGACATGCAGCCAAATCTGCTGCGTGTACTGGAGTCAAAACGGGTCACAAGAGTAGGGGGAACAAAAGAAATCGATGTGAATTGCAGAGTGGTATCAGCAACCAATAGAAGCGTTAATGAACTGGCTGAAAGTAAGGTACTTAGGGAGGATGTGTATTTTCGGTTAGCGGTGTTTCCTATCGATATTCCAAGTTTGCGACAACGTAAAGATGATATTCCTCTCTTAGCTGAAGCCTTCTTGAATGAGCTCAATGAGGAGAATGGAACGTCTTTTGCTTGGTCTAAACCACAATTAACACGGTTAACTGATTATGATTGGCCGGGCAATGTGCGGGAACTTCGTCATGCGGTGCACAGAGCGTTCATCATGAGTGATCCTGAATCATCAACCATTGATTTACCTAGCAGTTTTGCCTCGCCTTTTGCTTCTAATTCAACATCATCGAATCAGATATCAGCTGGACAAACAATTGAAAATGTTGAAAAAGAATTAATTCGAGCGACCCTTGAAAAAGTAAATGGAAGCAAAACACTCGCGGCGGAAATGCTTGGTATAAGTACCAAGACTCTTTACAACCGTCTTCATGCTTACGGTGACTTTGAAGAATAATAGGAATTTTAATGACAATAGAACGTAATCAAAATAATGATATTAGAACCTTAGTCCATGACGCGCGAGGCCCTCTGAATCGAATTTCGATGAACGCAGAATTAGTCAAATTAGTTTTGGAAAATGATTTACCCCGCGAAAAAGCGGTTGATGCGTTAAGTAAAATTATCGCAGCTTGTCAAGATTGCAGTGACAAGCTTCAGATGATTAGTGATTCGCAAAAAGACAATAACCATTAGCGTTGTCGTTTCAACTTAGTTTAACGTTCAATTTAGTTTAACAATGAGCAACAATTTATGAGACAACGTCGTTTATTTGGAAACACTGTTTTCACTTGGTTTACCGTCACCATCATAGTGCTAGGGGTGATTAGCGTGAATGCTTATCTTGCAGTTAAAACCACGCGAGATTTAGCCAAAGTGCAGGAAAGTCTGACCAACACCGGTAATGTAATTTTAGTCCTTGATGAATTACATATTATGATACTCGCAGCGGAAAGTAGCCAACGGGGTTATCTATTAACTGAAATTGAAGAGTATCTCGCGCCTTATATTAGTTCCGTTAAGCAACTCTCTGAACAGATTGAGAAAGTGCGTGTAGTCAACGTGGAAATCGTCGGTCAAAAAGCGTTGATCGACGAAATAATTAAGCTCACCGAAATGAAAATGGATGAGATGGAAAAAGCCGTTGCCCTTGCCCAATCTGATCGGGAGCGCTCCGCAATCAGACTTGTAAAAGGGGGGGAAGGTAACGAGTTAACGAAAGATCTTGGTCAACTTTTTTCGCAAATAATCGACAATGAACTTTCTTATCGAAATTTTTTGTATAGCAAATTAAATCGCTCGGAGAAAGAATCAGTATTCACTTTTTTCACCTCTGCTATTACTAGTGCCTTGCTACTGCTAGGGTTAATAGTGTTAGCTAGGTTGAATCTAGTGAGTGAAGAGAAATTTAGAAATTCATTAGAACAGCAAAATGAGAACCTTGCATTAAAAGTAGAGGAACGAACCCAAACTTTAACCCTATACTCTGAAGAGCTCGCTCGGAGTAACCGAGAGCTTGAGGATTTTGCCTTTGTCGCTTCTCATGATCTTCAAGAGCCCCTCCGAAAAATTCGTGCATTTGGTGACAGACTCCAGTCTGACTATTCTGAAAAACTGGGTGAGAAAGGCGCAGACTATCTAAATCGCATGAAAAATGCGGCAGAACGTATGTCTAATTTAATTAGTGATTTGTTAGAGTTTTCTCGAGTTTCCACAAGAGGCAAAGATTTTACTGAAGTCGACATGTCCACAGTGATTGAAGCAATTGAAAGTGATTTAGAAATTGCCATTGAAGAAAGCAAAACCCAGCTTATTGTTTCACAGCTACCCACAATCAAAGGTGATCCCAGTCAGTTAAATCAACTATTTCTAAACTTATTGTCAAATGCCATCAAGTTTAGAAAACCAGAAGTGGCACCCATAATCGAATTGCAGTACAAACTAGAAGAAAATCCGTTAGATAATGGTATTGCTGACGGTGATATGCATGTCTTCACCATAAAGGATAACGGTGTTGGTTTTGAAAATGAATTTGCCGAAAAAATATTTGTGCCGTTTCAGAGGTTACATGGGCGCAATGAATATAAAGGAACGGGAATTGGTCTTGCGGTGTGCCGACGGATTGTTGAACGCCACGGTGGTACTATTTCTGCAACCAGTGAGTTGGGTAAAGGCTCTGTTTTTGTGATTAAATTGCCCACTGACGCAGTACTGAATAAAATTGAATCAAACTAATAATTAAGAAAGGAAATAAATGCCTTATTCAAATAAAAGGTCATTAGTCATTTTAATGGCCGACGACGACGATGATGATCGTTTGCTCGCTCAAGACGCCCTGAATGAGAGTCGAGTTCTCAATAGTCTTCAATGTGTAGAGGACGGCGTGGAGTTAATAAACTACTTAAAACGTGTGGGGAAATATGCCGACAAGGAAAAGTATCCTAGACCCGGTTTAATTTTACTCGACTTGAATATGCCTCGCAAAGACGGAAGGGAGGCCCTTGCGGAAATTAAAGCCGATCCAAACTTGAGAAGTATTCCAGTGGTGATTTTAACCACTTCAAAGGAAGAAGAAGACAAAGTGAAAGGCTACGGTTTAGGCGCGGCGTCTTATATTACCAAACCAGTAAATTTTGAAGGTTTGGTGGAAGTGATGAAAGCGTTAGGTAAGTATTGGGTTGAGATTGTTGAGTTGCCTGAAAATAGAGAATAGTCAATTAAGGTGATTGCGTAATATGGATGTGAAATCAGCACGTATCTTAATCGTAGAAGATGATGAAGATGATTATATTCTCACCCAAGATCAATTAGAAAAACTTGATCGTCATCATTTTGAAATTGATTGGGTAACGAACTTAAACGATGCGTTAGATCAATTGCAAAAAAATGTGCATGAAATTTGTCTGCTCGATTATCATCTAGGGGCCTATACTGGCATCGATGTTTTAGAAAAAGCCCAAGCTCTAGGTTCCCATGTCCCCATCATCATGCTTACCGGTCAGTCTGATGATGATCTCGATAGGCTAGCACTGAAAGCTGGTGCCGCTGACTTTTTAGTCAAGGGTGATATTACTAATGCGAGGTTCACCCGGGCTATTCGCTACGCTATTTCTCGAGCTGAGATTGAAAAAGCGCGTCAACAGAGCTTGAACGCGGAAATAGAAAGTCGCTCCAAAGACAGATTTATCGCCCATTTAAGTCATGAGTTGCGTACACCCCTCACGTCAATTTTGGGATACACCGAACTTTTGTTAAACGGTGATAAAGCTAACGATGCAAGCAAAGAGCTTTCTACAATTTTAAACAATGGCCAACACTTACTGAGTTTGCTAAACGATATCTTGGATTTGTCTAAAATTGCGGCTGGAAAACTGCAATTGAAACCAGCCAATATCAAATTAAATAGTTTTGTCGGGGATATCTTGACCTTGATGCAAATGCCTGCAAGTGAAAAAGGATTAGCGCTTAAATTTTATGCATCGGCCCTGGTACCTGAATCCATCTATGCAGATCCCACTCGTTTACGGCAAGTCATCATCAATTTACTTTTTAATGGAATTAAATTTACTGATTTTGGTGAGGTATCTCTTTGTGTGGATTTTGACCCGGCGCAGCCTGAACACATACGATTTAAAGTTTGTGATACTGGGATTGGTATCGCGGAAAGTCAAATTGACGTTATCTTCATCCCCTTTCAACAATTAGAAGATGTGACGTTAAAGAAAGAGCAGGGCGCAGGTCTAGGCTTAGCTATTGCTACTGAGCTGGTGCGGCGAATGGATGGGGAGATCAGTGTAGAATCCAAATTAGGAGAAGGCAGTGAATTTACTGTTAGCCTGAAGTTACCTATTGAGCTAAGAAGCCCCCTTGAAGCCTTAGATGTGAAAGTTTCAGACTCTCAAAGAATTGAAAAGTATCCGCAGCTTACAGGAAAAGTTCTGATTGTCGATGATTTATCTGACATAAGGCAATTGGTCGGCGAAATGTGTCGCGCCTTTGGATTAGATGTGCGTTTTGCAGCAGATGGCAGTCAGGCGATTAAGGCCATAGAAGAGCCTGAAAGTGATTTTGATCTCGTTGTTATGGACATTCACATGCCGGTCATGGATGGTCGCAAAGCCATTGTTAAAATTCGCGAACTTGGTTTTTGCAAACCGGTTTTAGCATTGACTGCTGCGAATATGAAAGGTGTAGACCTGGAACTGAAATCATTAGGTTTTGATAGCGTGATAGGTAAACCAATCGATCGTAACGTGCTTTTTCAATCAATCGCAGACCATTTGAAATCAACAAAAACGGATTGGGAATCCGAAAATCATCAAAACAAAGCACCCGAAAATATACAGCAACCACGTGTTCTAGTGGTAGAAGATGATATAGACGCGGCAGAACTCATTGTTCTTTTACTTGAGAGCCTAGGGATTACCGCCGTGATCGCCAACTCCTATCAGTCGTGTTTAAGTCTGGTTAGGCAATCGAAACAATTTACCCATATTCTACTCGACAAAAATTTACCTGATGGAAATGGTCTTAGTTTGGCAACTGAAATTGGTCAGTTTCAGTCAAATAGTGAATTGATTATTGTAAGTGGTGAAGAAATCACCAATGATGAGTTAAAACATTACGGGATCAAAAGCGCTCTGCTTAAACCTATTAACTTACAACAGCTACAAAATCTATTTGGCTAACTCATTTACTGAAATCAGCAGCGCATTAGCGGATCATAAAGTAAAAATAGTTAATCAGCGTCCGAAAATGCTAAATTTTCGCAATCAAGAAATGGTAGTGTAGAGTAATGTTTAGGCTCAATTTTAATGAGGTGTGATTATCCATGTTGAAACAACTAGCGATTAACCTTCTATACCTAATTGTGATGAGCAGTTTTCAGGCGCATGGGCAAAGCGAGCTAGGTGCGCCGCCAACCATTGTTGAAGAATCGAATGTTATCTGGAATGAGATTCAATCTTATTGGTTTGAATTCTTACAAGCATTACCGTCTGTTATTTTTGGGCTAGTGATCTTCATCATCTTTTATCTGTCTTCACGCTATATTTCAGAATGGATGCTCAAACCCTTTTCCTATATTAGTTCCAGTCTACTTATCAGGGTGGTTATTCGGCGTGTTTTTCAATTACTAATTATTTTGTTAGGCGCTTATATTTTTCTACGTTTTGCAGGCTTAAGTGAGTTTGCTGTTGCCATTTTAAGTGGTACTGGTGTGGCGGGCTTGATTATTGGTTTTGCATTTAAAGACATCGCAGAGAACTTCATTTCAAGTTTACTGCTAAGTATTCAGAAGCCATTTAAAATTGGCGATATTATCCAGGTGGAAAGTCATATAGGTGTCGTCAAGCAAGTGACTGCCAGAGCAACCACGTTACTCGATTTTGATGGCGATCATATTCAGATCCCCAATTCAACGGTATACAAGAATATTATCAGGAATATCAGTGCCAATCCTAATTCCCGGGGAAGTTTTGTTATTGGGGTGGGGTATGACTCTAGTGTCGTTGAAGCACAAAAGCTAGCAATGACCGTCTTGCAAATGACAGACGCGGTATTAGATGAACCTGAGCCTCAAGTTTTAGTTGATACCCTGGCATCTTCAACAGTCAACCTGAAAGTATACTTTTGGATCAACACCCATCAGCATAGTTTATTGAAAGTGTCTTCATTATTAATGAGAACAATATTGAATGAGTTTGAACAAGCGGGAATTAGTATGCCGGATGATGCGCGGGAAGTTATATTTCCCGAAGGCATTAAAATATCTGATGCAGATCAGTTGATTACCGCTAAATTAAAACAACAAGAAAAAGATGACCAAGAGAATAAGTTGTTGAAAAAACAAGACAATCAATTGGATAATCAAGCTTTATCATCTAAAATAGAAGGGCGAGAGCAAGCATCAGACTTTACTGAAGATTTGAGTAGTGATGCAGATAGCATTCGCAGCCAAGCTGAATCTGCGAGAAATCCTGAACAGGGGCAGAATATACTTTAGGTGAATGATTAAAAACAAGTATGGAATTTGGTGTTTAAGGATAAATGGAGTCGTCCCAATTGAATGATAAGCGAAGCACATTTTTTACAGAGTTAAAGGGCAAGGGGAAGATGCTCTACTTTGTGTTGTGTTTAATTTTTATGGGATCGATAAATGCCAAAGAGCAGATACTGCTGGTTGCAGAAGAGCATGTTCCTTATATTGGCTTGAGTCTACCTAACCAAGGCTACGTTCATCAAATTGTTACAGAAGCGTTTAATCGACAAGGAATACACGTTGATATTGTCTATTATCCCGCGGCCAGAGCACAAAAATTAGCGACTGAGGGCAAAGTTGACGGGATCCTGCCAGTTTATAAAAATAATGTTGCATCTGATAAATTTCTCTATTCAAATCCATTCCCAGGAGATGTAATCGGTTTATTGAAGCGCAAAGATACCAATGTATCCGATGACCTTGAGCAAAAAAATGTAAATGAAGTTTTTGCTGCATTGCGTGATTACCATTTTGGTTTAGTGAG
Source organism: Aliiglaciecola aliphaticivorans (assembly GCF_054782055.1). Classification (NCBI taxonomy): domain Bacteria; kingdom Pseudomonadati; phylum Pseudomonadota; class Gammaproteobacteria; order Alteromonadales; family Alteromonadaceae; genus Aliiglaciecola; species Aliiglaciecola aliphaticivorans. The sequence goes on along the minus strand of NZ_BAAGTF010000025.1, from coordinate 87,943 downwards.
AGGGAGCACATCAGAACAATTAATTAAAAAGTCGAGCACTTTAAGCAAACAATATGTGTCAAACAACCTAGTCAACATTGATAAGCTTTACGCCAAACGTATTGATTTTGCACTTATCGATAAATTCAGTGCGGGCCACTTAATTGTTTCCCAACGTCCGCATATGATTGGTATGTTAGAGTTTATCTACCCCCCTTTAGTTGATAAAGAGTTTCATGTTGCCTTTGCTAAAGATAATGCAAATGCTCAACGATATTTAGCGCTCTTTAATCAGGGGTTAGCGTCAATGGTGGCAGATGGTCGTTTGGCAGAGCTGTTGGCAATACATGGCTTTTCTCCATCTCCAAAGCTAAATAGCAGCAATAATACTAACAAAATCCCGCTGGTGATCGGCACTGTGAACAATGCTGATATGCTAATTTTAAAAGAACTTTCCACTCACTTTGAAGCAAAAAATCCAGGTATTGAACTTTCTTGGAAAGTGTTAGATGAGGGAATGTTGCGAAAGCGGTTATTAACGGATTTAGCGATTAACGCAGGGCAATTCGATATTATGACCATAGGTTCATATGAAGTCTCCATTTGGGCTAAAAATGGCTGGATAATACCAATCGACAGGCTATCTGAAAAATACGATTTAGATGATATTGTTGAAAGTGTTAAAAGTGATGTTTCCTTTAACGAAAAATTTTATGCATTACCTTTTTATGCAGAGTCTTCAGTAACCTATTACCGCACAGATTTATTTGAACAAGCCGGTATTATTATGCCGCAGCAGCCAACTTTTGCTCAATTATATGAGTTTGCTAAAAAGCTGAATGCACCTGAAAAAGGGGTTTATGGCATTTGTCTGCGCGGCAAAGCTGGCTGGGGATCCAATTTAGCACTGATTACGACTATGGTGAATAGCTATGGAGGCAGTTGGTTTGACTTAAATTGGCGTCCTCAGATTGCAACGCGGGAGTGGCACAATGCCGTTTCTATGTATATAGATTTGATTACTAATTTCGGCCCACCTAATGCTGTAGAAAACAATTATGTGGAAAATCTCAACCTGTTCCAAAAAGGAAAATGTGGAATTTGGGTCGATGCCTCTATTGCTGCTAGTTCACTGGCAGATCCAGCTCAATCCGAGTTTAGTCAGCATATTAAAATGGCAAATGCTCCAGTAGCTTTATACAAAAACGGTTCCAATTGGTTATGGACTTGGTCTTTTGCCATTCCCAGTTCATCTTCTCAGCAAGATGCTGCTTTGAAATTTGCGCAATGGGCTACATCAACTGAATATATCGACTTAGTTGCTGAACAATACGGATGGCATTTAATTCCACAGGGAACGCGTAAGTCCTTATATCAAAATGAAGCCTATATTAAAGCTGCGCCTTTTGCGCCAATTGTCATTGATACTATTAACAATATCGACTTGTATCATTCTACGTTGAAACCTAGTCCGTATTTAGGGGTTCAATATGTGCCTATTCCGGAATTTACCTCAATGGGAGACCAAGTGGGTATTTTAATTGAAAAGGCCCTAAAAAAAGAGATTACGATAGAATTTGCTTTGAAACAAAGTCAGGAATTAGTTGAAAGACAAATGCAAATATCGGGGTATTTTTAATCTTATCTTGTTTTCGTAAAATGCCGATTAAAAATACGCGCTATAAAAGCGCTATTCTACACTGAAAATCCAATCAACTACTGTTGCCATCTATCTGGAAGGTGTACAATCAGAATCTTGTATTAAGAACAAGATGTTATGAAAAAAATTGCAACTTTAGGGCCTCCAGGTACGTTCTCTGACATGGCCACTGGTATTTATACCTCCAATCAATCAGATACCTATCAAGTGGAATATTTTCCAACGATTGTTGGTACCCTCTCTGAAATAGGTAAAAGCTGTGATATCGGTATTATTCCCATCGAAAACTTCTCTGAGGGCTTTATAGCACTTGTCTTAGATGAGCTTATTGCCGCAGATTTGTATGTTGCAAGTGAAATTATACTGCCCATCAAGTTTTCAATGATCAGTAATGCCAATTCGTTATCTGAGATTCAACAATTGTATGTGCAATTTGTCGCGCGGGGCCAGTGTTTTGAATTCTTAGACGAAATTAGTCAGGCGAAAATTGTGACTACAGATAGCAATATTGAATCCCTCAATCGGTTTAAAGATGCCGACATACCTAGTGCGGCAATTGTTCCCTCTACATCTTATCGAAAAGATGATTTTCCGCTGGTAGTTGAAGAGGTGAATGATTATAAAAACAATCAAACTCGATTTTTAGTGATGTCTAAAACTGCTTTGCCAACATCACCAGAGGCGGATAAAACCAGTTTAATTGTGCTCGATGACCATGATCATCCAGGTTATCTAGGAGAAGTGCTGCTCTCTTTTTCAAAGCGAAATATCAACCTTACTTCGATAATCTCACGTCCTACGCGAAAAACCTTTGGGAAATATCACTTTTTCATCGATTTTGATGGAAATATGGATGATCCTATTGTTGCCGAAGCGTTGAGTGAGATAGGTAAAACAAATAATCTAAAGCTGCTCGGCTCTTACAAAAAAGCGAAAAGTCTTAGTTAACGCTTTTAGTAACATTGGTTGTCAATTTCTTGAGTTCCAGCTTTTTGTGGGTAAGTTTTCAAATGAGTTGCTATTTAGTTTTCGGATTCAACTTAGCGAGCCAAATGCTGGGATTTTCTTAATTTTTGCAATTTTCATCAACTGATAATTGCATTAATAAACATGATTAACATAGGTAGTTTATGTCTAGTATAACCTTATTTGCGATGCCAGGAAGTTGCTCAAGAGTGTCTTTGATTTTGTTAGAAGAAGCGAAAGCTGAATATGGTGTTCATTGGGTAAACTTAATGAAAGGCGAACACAAAACCGCTAATTTTAAGCAAATCAACCCTAAATCGAAAGTACCTGCGCTGTCTATTGATGGCGAGGTGCTGACTGAAAACCCAATGATAATCAAATATATTAGCGAACACTTTCCAGACGCTAATTTATTACCAAACGTTGATTCAGGTTTAGCTGAGTATCAACAAATCTCCGATCTATGTTTTTGTTCATCTACAATTCATCCGTTAGTGACGCGATTTTGCATTCCAGGTTTTTTTGCTGATGAGAGTTGCGCAACAAGCGTAAAACAAAAAGCCCTCGCAGCTTTACTTGAGAACTTAGCTTGGGTAGAACAAAAATTAGCGAACAGTGCTTGGTGGTATGGTGACCAATGGAGTGCTATGGATGCTTATATTTTCTGGATCATCTCTAGATTGCAGCGCTGTGATTTTAGCTTGTCAACATTACCAAATTTGGCTAGGCATACGGAAGCTATGCTGAAACGTGATGCTGTCGTCAGTGCGTTGGAAAAAGAGAAGCTAGCCAATCAATAAGGATTAAAAGCAAAGGGTTATTCGGTTTTATAAAGTTAATTCGCAAAATAACATTTTGTGGCTAAGTGTTTAAAGGTGATGGGGTCCTTCAGCTAATTTAAGTTAATTTTTGCTCGTTAGTTGTGCAAGGTAGAACACCCAGTTTGAATATAATGTGGAGTTAAAATAATCATATGAAACAACGAAGTATTGCAGGAAATTGGGTGTCTGAGATTGGTTTAGGGTGCATGAATCTGAGTCATGCATATGGTACTCCTCCCCAAGAATCTGATGGTATTGCGTTACTTGAAAAAGCATTGGATTTCGGTGTTACCCATTTTGATACTGCGGCACTGTATGGTTTTGGAGCCAATGAAAAGTTAGTGGGAAAAGTACTTAAACCCCATCGTCAGCGTATTTTCTTAGCCAGTAAATGTGGTATGCGCGCCGTGGACGGCAAACGAGTCATTGATGGCTCTCCAAAGGCCATTAGGGAAACCATAGAACAGTCTTTGTCTAGTCTGCAAACAGATGTATTAGATTTGTACTATTTGCACCGTTGGGATAAAAGTATCCCCATAGAGGAAAGTGTCGGTGAACTTTCTCGTTTGGTTGATGAAGGTAAAATCAAATCCATCGGCTTGTCAGAAGTGTCTGCTGTGACGTTACGAAAAGCCCATTCTGAGCATCCTATTTCAGCCCTCCAAAGTGAATATTCATTGTGGACACGAAATCCGGAAATTGCCTGCTTAGAAACTTGTTTGGAGTTAGATATTGCTTTTGTCGCATTTTCTCCTTTGGGAAGGGGCTTTTTAAGTGGTGATATTAATGATTCAAGTGGCTTTTTAGACCAAGATATTCGTAAAAACATGCCTCGATTTCAGGCTAATAATTTGCGAGAAAATTTATCCTTGCTTGAACAAATCCACAGTATTGCGAATGCATATAATTGCACACTCAGCCAATTAAGCCTTGCTTGGTTATTACATCAAGGTCCTCATGTCTTGCCCATTCCTGGGACCACCCAGATTGACCATTTAGCAGAAAACATGCAGGCATCAAAAATTGTGTTAAAACCGGCTGATCTTAAGCAACTTGAAGAGGTTTTTATTCATAGTGCTGTTGTAGGAGCTCGCTACCCAGCCGCCACACAATTAGAAATTGATACTGAAAAATTCTAATTTAAATACAACGTTTATTGCACATATTTGTTGCTGCCAAACAAATGTATATTGAGGGTCAAAGTTGTGAAAGCTGTGGTGTAAAAGCATGGACATTATTGTTAACGATTTTTTAAGCCCGACACTTATTATTTTGTTAGTCATAGTTGCTGGTTTTAGTTCCTTTGTTACTGCTGGCTTTGGTGCCGGAGGTGGCGTTTTTTTGCTACTTGTTATGGCTGCAGTTATGCCAATCTCTGCTGTCATACCTATACATGGCTTGGTGCAATTAGGTTCAAATGCGAATAGGGCAATTTTAACTTTCCGACATCTTGATAAAAATATGCTGCTGTATTTTGGTATGGGGGCGATTTTAGGGGCTTTATCAGCTTCCTTAGTTGTTACTCAATTACCACTGGCTATAATGAAATTATTGCTTGGTGTGTTTGTTATCTATTTATTATGGGCGAAGTTACCCACGATTAATGAAAGGTCGCGATTCTCAAAAGTTATCGTTGGCGTTGTTACCACATTTTTGTCTATGTTTGTTGGAGCTAGTGGCCCTTTGGTGGGGAGTTATATGTACATTAACAATTATGACAAACTCGCTTTCACCGCGACTTTTTCTGCATCCATGACGTTTCAACATTGTTTAAAAGCACTGGTATTTGGCGCCATAGGATTTGCTTTTTGGGATTGGTTGCCTTTAATCATTGCTATGGTGTTAAGCGGAACAGTAGGAACCTGGTTTGGAATCAAGTTGCTTAAAAAACTTCCTGCGGAAAAATTCAAGGGGGTTTTTAAACTGATCCTAACCCTTATGTCTATTCATTTAGTGTGGCAAGCTGGGGTGGCCATATATGAAGGTAAGTTCTGAGGTAAAGGTTAAGTCCCCTAGTGTAATAAGAACATAAAAAAGCCCCGAAAACGGGGCTTTTACGCTTAGTTAATACTTAAAAAGACACGGTGACCTCGTCTGAACATGCTGTGGTTTCATCACAAATCATGTAAACGAAGGTTGTGTCTGTGGCTCTACGCTCTCTATCACGATAGGTACCAGTATTTTCTACGGTCTCGAGAAGTTCGCCATTGCGATAGATGTCAACCATATCTGCGCTTGACCCTGAGTATGACAAATCGACCCGTAAGTTGCCAAAGCGTGACATATAGGCTCTATCTACTTCTACCTCAATGTCAACACTGGATACGGCAACAGATTGAACAGAAGTATCAGATTGCCCCTCTGCATCAGTGGTGGTCAAGGAAACGTCATAGCTACCCGTGGCAGGGAATATGTGAACGGGATTGACATCTACTGATGTGCTGCCGTCACCAAAGTCCCAAAGATAGCTAACTATGTCATTATTAACATCGGTACTTTCATTGGTAAAGGTTACCTGCAAGGCCTCAGATTCATAACTAAATGCCGAAACCGGTGGTGTATCGGCAACGTCACCAACACCCGTAATGGTTAATTCCCAATTATTGAGGGTGCCATTGTCACCGTTGTAGATATCAAGAACATTTAATGTCCAGTCACCGGTAGCCACTTCACCATCAAATGCACTGGATTCAAAGCTCTCGATAATGTTGTCTTCGGCGCCTCCAGTATTGGCCGTTAACACGGTTGAAGTGCCAGCTGGAGAGGTTAATGTTAAGATTAAGTCTCCACGATAGGTGTGGGTAATGTTAACAAAGGTACTGGTGCCAAAAACAGTTAGAGGATCAGCAATGGTAATCACTGAATCAATACCAATATCATCGGGATCGTCTTCGTTAGGAAGTGTAGGTATTGACGTGTTATTACTGTAAACAAAGTCGTTTAGGCCTTGAGGGAATACATATAAACCTAGGGTTTTTTCCTTAACAATGTCGCCACTTGTGCCAGTTACTATAAATTCGTAGTCGCCATAAGGGGTATCATCAAGGGTATCTACTGTGAGGGTAAAAGTGTCCCCTGGTTCAACGGTTGTTGCTGATAGCATGCCCAAACCTGACGCATCTGTTAAGGATAAACTCACTTCGCCATCCCAATCCGAAATACTACCTACTTCAAAGGTATAAACGGCACTTTCGCCTGCTGTTATGTCTAAATTAACGGGGCTAACACTAAATTTGAAGCCCGGAGTTGGATCTGCGTCTAACAGTGCCTGGTGTACATTAAGACGTTTACCTGTCACCGTGCGACCTTGCATTACCGCGTTATCGTCTCCGGTTGCCATTAACAAGCTTTTCATCTCAAGGGCAGTTAAATCTGGATTTAATGACCACACTAAAGCCGCAGCACCAGCCACATGAGGGGTAGCCATTGACGTGCCCGAGTAACTAGAATATCCGTTTCCTGGCGTGGTAGACAAAATTGCGGTACCGGGGGCAGCCATATCTACCGTTGTTAAACCCCAAGAATAACCAGAGTCGCCATCGGTTCGATTAACACTGGCTACGGCTAGGATACTGTCGTTGTCATAATTAGATGGGTAGTGGGGTAGGACATCATTATCAGTGCCATCGTTGCCTGCTGCAGCTACAAATAAAATATCTGCATCGCCAGCAGCAGTAATAGAATCTTTCAAGGCGTCGCTAAATGCACCGCCACCCCAGCTGTTGTTAAGTGCGCGTACATTAACGCCACTGTCTTTTAACGCTACAAAATAATCAATACATTCGATGGCTCCAGCGGTATCCCCGTAACCGTCTGCAGCAAGGAATTTACAGCCAGCAATTGACACTTGGTGACTAACTCCAACCACCCCAATACCGTTATTACCGGTTGCCCCAATAGTTCCGGAAACGTGCGAGCCATGTCCTTGATCATCCATAGGATCGGTATCACCATTAACAGTATCAATACCATATACATCATCTACATAGCCGTTACCGTCATTATCTATACCATCCCCCGCTATTTCACCTGGGTTCATCCACATATTATCGTTAAGATCTTCGTGTAAATAGTCTACACCAGTATCAATAACACCGATGACGATACTGCTGTCTCCAGTGGTAATATCCCAGGCTTCAGGCGCGTCGATATCAGCATCTTCAATGCCGCCACTTTGGCCTGTATTATTTAACCCCCATAATGAACCGAATTCAGTATCGTCTGGAATAAGTGCAGTTTTAACGATGTAATTTGGCTCAGCGTACAAAACGGCAGGGTCGGCCCTGAGGGTTTCAAGTGCAGTTTTTACAGATTTTCCATTGAGTTTTAGTTTTGCTATCCGACCATTCATCAAATGGGAAAAGCGATCATCAACTTCATCTCGGTTTAAATCGGTTATACGAGCAGCAACTTTGGCTCTGGCTGATTTCTTTTGGCTCGCAGAAACGCCGTCTTTATATACGACTATGACGGAATCTGATTTATACCCATGCGAACTAGCAGCAGAGGCATGGCTAATGGCTAGCGCTGGCAACAACGCTAGTGTGATTGCAGAAAGTTTGGCTTTCATAATTAAAGAATCCTAAATAAACACAAACAAACTTAGCTTTTGGCTAAGTGACGGTTATAGATTCTCCAAACAACATAACAATGAGTCTTGCATTTACACAACTTGGTTAGCGTAGACCTAGTTTGTGTAATTTTTCCACCTAAAATAGATAAAATACAACTTTTTTGGTAAGAATATTGCGCTATTTCTTGATTCTAGTACTAAAGGCTTAGTGACAACGGAAACGCTCCCCCATGCTAATTTCTCACTTAGGTAATTCCTAGTACTAAAGTGCTAACAGCGGAATTTGGTCAACTTTGTAATTTGCTTAACTATCTAATTTTTATGGTAATAATAAATACAACTTTAGGGCTATAGCGCTTAATAGCGGGTTAGGTTTAAAGTCATTCGCAGGTTTCAGAGCCGAATTTGTAGTGTTTAAGGAGTAGTAAAAGATGATAGGAAGTCTTCGCAACAAGAATAACAGACTTTGGAGTATGCACTCTCTCAATAATGTGGGGTCAGTTGTTTTTTCAGGCGCGTTACTTTTTTCATCCTCTGCTTGCTTTTCACAACAAGACTCTTTAGACCTTATAGACTCTCCTTTGACATTAAGTCTCGCTCGTACAGTCAATTCCGATGCATCGCAAAGCGTGTTAATTATTGACCAATACGGCATACACAACACAACACTTATAATTCAAACAGCCAATTCTTCAAATCATATAAATGTGACACAAAATGGTAGTAGCAATTTTGCTGACATCACACAAATTGGTGTAGGAAACTATGTTGATTTGGTGCAAAGCGGTGATGAAAATTTGCTCGAGGTTGTGCAACAAGGTGATTTTAATTTGGCAAATATAAACCAACAAGGTGAGCAGAGTTTTATTGTTCATCAAATTGGAAACGATATGGTTGTAAACATCACCCAATATAAGAAGTAAAGCTGTTTACAATGACTCATGGAGAAGAAAATGAAGTTTACAAAAACGACAGTAGCCAGTTCTATTTTGATGGCCTTATTAGCAGGGCAAGCTAGTATCGCGAATGCACAAACTGCAGTGAAAGATGACAATCCATCCATCCAATCCGATTTCATGATTGATGCTGTAGGTAACGTTATCAATTTAACTCAATCAGCTCCCACAGGAAATGCGCTGGGTAACGAAGCTATATTGATGCAAGAGGGCGATTATAACGGCCTTGATATCACCATTGTTGGTGATGCAAATATGGTTGATGCTGAACAATTAGGTGAGGGTAACCTCATTTATGGGGTCGTCACTGGTGATGAAAATGAAGTAACTTTATATCAAAATGGTATCGAAAATGATGCTGAAGTGATAGTTCAGGGTAGTTTTAATGAAGTGGAAATCTCCCAAATGGGAGACGGTGGTCCCTTTGGTTTTATCTTTAATCGTTCCATAAATGATATTACTGGTGATGATAATATTTTAATCGTGGATCAGGGGGATGGCGGTAACTGGGCGAATAACTCCATTGATGGTTACGGTAATGAAGTCGAAATTACGCAAACCGAAGATTGGCATGAATCCTATATTAGCTATCTTGTCGGTGACGGAAATGAAGTTGAAGTGGATCAAGGCGGTTACTACAACATTGCAAGTTTCTCAGAAATTACAGGCAACGATAACGAAGTAAAACTTGAATCTGACGGTGAATATAACCGAATTTACGGTTATGTATACGGTGATGATAATAGCGTAGACTTTGAACAGACTGGAGATGATAACTACGCTGAATTAGGCTTATTCGAAGGAAACGACTCAAGCGCGGAAATTACCCAATTTGGTAATTTCAACGAAGCTACTATTGATAATCTTAGTGATAATAGTGATTATGAAATAACCCAAATCGGTGATGCTAATTCTGGCTACACAGGATCTATTGGCGGTAACAATGATTTTTCAATTTTCCAAAATGGTGATCTCAACCTCGCTAGTACAGTGAACTTTGATGGGTTTTATAATCTTGTAACAATTTCCCAAGAAGGAGATGAAAATACACTATTGGCTGAAGCTGGAGTTGGAGAAGATGGTCCTAGCGGCTACTATGCCGATGATAATATTATCGATGCTGAACAAATAGGTAGTCAAAATGATGCTGTTATCCGTTTAGGTGGCAATATCGACAGTAATTATAATACCTTGGAAGTTGCACAAGTGGGTGACTTAAACGTGTTGGACTTACTCATCGATGGCTCTGAAAATTCAGTGGACATCCTACAAGAAGGTAATGATAACTGGATTGTGGGTGACGACGCATATGCAATGACTATTACTGGAGACGGAATGAGCCTATCGATCTCACAAGTGGGTAACGATAATCTCGTTACCGGCAGTATGAGTGGTGTCGGTGGTAGCATTACCGTTAATCAAGTGGGGGATTATAACGTCGCCACTATTACTCAATTGTAAAATTTAGACAAAAAATAGGGGGATTTTTCCCCCTTTTATTTTTTGCCTGAGTTATGTGTTTACAAATGAAGTTAATAAATAAAAAACAGTTCACACCATTGTCTGAGTTAAGTTTTAGGCTAAGTCGTTGGCTGTTAATTATCGGCTTAACTTTGCTCAAACCTACCTTTGCGTTAGCTGATGAGCTGGCGTTAAGTGGCTTATTACTAGACAACACAATCAGTCGTCAAGGACATGAATTCGCTAGCGAATTTGGTAAATATTGGCGAGACATACCCGATACATTTGGCCAAAATGTGCAGATAAAGGAAATTATTGTGCCCCAAGCTGGCACAAAGCTAACAGTGCACTTTGCTAACCAAACAATCTATCAAACCTACATGGGGCGCAGACAAACCCCAATCAAACAACGAGTTGAAACCGCAGTGGTTCTTTTAATCGATGCTTTGTCACGTTCAGGCATAAGTCAAAATAACCCTGATCTTGCGGATGATGAATGGTGAAAATATGCAAAAAAATAAAATAATTAGGTTAACTTTTCTCGTGGGGCTATTTTCCTCACCAATATTAGCAACTGAACTAGTTTACGAACCCATTAACCCAAGTTTTGGTGGAAATCCATTGAACGGTAGTTATCTGCTAAGTAAGGCTAATGCACAAAATACCCATAGTGCGTCAAGTAGCGAGCGTACATACGCTGAAAGCTTACAAGAATCTTTGGAAAGGGCTTATATTAATAGAATCGTCAGAGAAGTCACTGATTTGGCATTTGGAGAAGTCAGTTATGATGAAAATGGTGATCCCATTGAAAGTATATTTTCTGAAGATTCCATTTTTGTTAGTGGCGAGTTCCAAGTGGAGTTAGTTACTAGCAATCCAGATAGCATCATAGTAGAAATTACCAATATAATCACCGATGAGATAACCATCGTTGAAATACCAAGGTTTGGTTAATATGAAGCACTATGTTGTATTACTAAGCCTATTAATTTCAGGGTGCAGTTCACTGGGTAATGTTATTCCCCCTGGTACTGAAGAAGCAATAGTCATTGAAGATTCGGCCACGTTAAAAGAACTTAAGAGCTTACCTAAACCTTTTGGTTCTATCCCTGTTTCGGTTTATGCATTCAGAGATCAGACGGGTCAATACAAACCAAGTAGTGGTGCCAGTTCTTTTAGCACCGCTGTGACGCAAGGAGCAACATCTATTTTGATGCAAGCTTTAAGTGAAACAGATTGGTTTTTGCCAGTTGAGCGGGAAGGGTTGCAGAATATTCTAACTGAACGAAAGATCGTTAGAGCGGCACTGCAAGGCGAGAACAATGGGAATGAAAAAACCGAATTACCGCCTTTGACCACAGCAAAGATCATTATCGAAGGAGGCATCATTAGCTATGACTCTAATATTAAAACGGGAGGTTTTGGCGCAGAGTATTTTGGTATTAATGCATCGGAGTTATTTAGAGAAGATCAGATCTCTGTGTACATGAGAGCGATAGACGTGCGTACAGGACAAGTGTTGGTTTCTGTCTCAACCAGCAAAAAGGTGTTGAGCAAAGAAATTCGGGCAGGTTTATTCCGCTATATAAGCTACAAACGACTGGCAGAAATAGAAGCCGGTTATACAACTAACGAACCTATGTTTACTTGTGTTCAGCAAAGTATCGAAAAAGCGATTTCTGAATTAGTCTTAAAAGGCATCAATAAGGGGGTATGGAAAGCACGGGCCTAAACACTCAGGTTTCTCATGAAAAGTGCCCCACTTGCGCGAAGCTGACAATGGAAACAGCCAAGTATCAGGCTGTTTCTGCTGTCTGCCGTGACCACGTAATAAGCTCCACTCGGTTTCTGCAATCAGTTTTTCTGAAGATACTGTAGATATGGGTTTTCACCGTATTAACACTGATGTGCAGTTGGTCCGCTATTTCTTGATTTTGCGCCCCTTGGCTAATGTATTTCACTATGGTTTGTTCGCGTTTGGTTAACGATTGCTGCCAAAAGCCTGTTTGACTTCGATCGACTATTTCATTGGAAAAGTTGGCATCATTTAACAATTCATTGATGAGTAATTCCAATGCATTTCTGCGAAACCATTTTCTGTCCTGCTTTATGGTATTAATGCCTTTTATAACAATCTCTAATTTATCGTTGGCATAAAATATTCCTGCAACGCCTTGTTTAATGGCGGCAATTTCAAAGTCCAGATTACTAGAAGCATTAAAGAAAATAATTTTGATTAAGTTTTTGTATTTTAAAACCGGTACTTGATGAATTGCATTTTTATTAATTGATTTACAATCAACAAATATAACGTCGAAAGATGCAATATAATCAGATTTGGGACAAAAATTTCCAACTTGCAAATCAAAACCACAAGCGTCTACAAGATCGAGAAAGTGATTTAATTTACAGTGCCGCTTTTTGTGAATATCTTCTTTTTGTGGCGAAATAACAAACGCTCTATTTCCTTGCATAGCTTAGAGTCCTTTGAGGGTTTACCCTCTTTTTATTATCACACTTTAAGGTAGTGTAACGATTAGAATACATACATGAAGTTATAAGTTCAATCAATTTAAGGTAAAAATTTTATGTTTTAATTTGTTTGTTTTTTGTTCGTTTTGATAAGGTGGAATAAACTAAATTAAATTAGTCACTTATACAAAAGTATCAATAATCGGGTGGTTGAATTAGCGGTTTAAAGCATTCTAAAAAAAGATTGTTAGCAATTGAAATCGATAATGTTGACGCGATTCAAACGGCTCGCTCACAATTTACGAAGCTGTTTTCATATTTGTTTAACCGTTTTTATTCAGATTGAGGGCCTTACAAACCTTCAAGTGCAAGGGGCAACTTTCATTTCGTTAACTACAAGGGTAGGTTATAATGTTTATACATGATAGCTGACCTAGATATTCCTGCTGGTTATTGCTTGTATGGCAGTTTAGCGTTGGCAATAAACCTCTAAGGTGGTTTAGGTCTTGTACATCTTGTACTGCATTTGTGGGTTACCACATATATGCCACCTTAACCCTCGATACAAGACGCTTTATCAAGCCATATCAATAGTTTATAGTGCGGCTGACGGTTTATCATCAGGGGGTTGTTTTCAGTTTTAGATCAGGATTATAAATAATAAAATAACTGCACAATTGGCAGTGAATTTATCTCAATACTTAGCTATAAAGCTTACTACATAAAAAGGCCAGTTTGATGTCAGGATTAGCTCGACAAATATTACCCTCATTACCCAAAGAAGTTCGTTTACCTGAATATAATCTGGAAACAACCACTCGTGGCATTGTGCATTTAGGACCTGGTGCTTTTCATCGTGCTCATCAAGCTGTCTATACAGATTTAGCGATGTCTGCTTATGGCGGTAATTGGAAAATTGACGGTGTATCCTTACGCAGTAAAGAGCTAAGAGACCAGTTAGAAACGCAAGATAATCTTTATTCGTTAATGGTGTTGGATGACGCTCCTTATGTTCAAATTGTTGGTGCATTCAATCAGATATTTGTTTTAGGTGAGCAGCGTCAGCAAGTGATGGAAGCAATGACAGATCCTAATACCCATATTATTTCGTTAACAGTGACAGAAAAAGGATATTGCCTGAATACGAAAGGGGAGCTTGATTGGCAAAATACTGATATTAAACATGATTTGGCCGCGCCCGATGAGCCGGTTTCAGCAATTGGTTTGTTAGTGGCGGCTTTAAACATCCGTTTTAAACATGAAAATGCGCAAGTCACTATTATTAGTTGTGACAATGTATCTGGTAATGGAGATAAACTGGCGAAAGCTGTGTTGACATTCGCAGCAGAGCTCTCACCTCGTTTAGCCCAATGGATAGAAGAACATATTTGTTTCCCCAATACTATGGTCGACAGTATTACCCCTGCCACAAATGATGAACTTAGACTAAAAACCCAGCAGGAAATAGGGGTTGAGGACGCCTGGCCTATTCAACGAGAGTCCTTTAGCCAATGGGTCATTGAAAATAAATTCAGCGGCCCAAGACCTGCTTGGGATAAAGTAGGCGTGACATTTACCGATGATGTGCACAAATACGAAAAAGCAAAACTTCGGGTGTTAAATGGTACTCATTCTACCTTGGCTTATTTGGGGAGTTTATGTGCATTGGAGACAGTTTACTCTGCGATTAGTCTAGAACCAATTGAGCAGTTTATTAAAAAACTACTGGGCCAGGAAATCGTCCCGTCAATCGGACAGTCAGATAGCATGGATTTGGAACAGTACGCGGAAGATATTATACATCGCTATCACAACGAACACATACGTCATCTGTTGGCTCAAATAGCATGGGATGGTTCTCAAAAGCTTCCATTTCGTATACTCAATCCGATTCGGGATAATATGCAAAACCAACGCAGCTTCGAACTGCTTTGCGTGCCGGTGGCTGCTTGGTGTTTGTTTGTTGGTAAACGCTATTTGGCACAACAGGAGTTAGTTGACCCATTAGCTAACACCTTATTGGAACTAGCTGAAAAACACGCTGAGGATCCATTGCAACTAGCCAATGCAATACTCGATTTAACCATTATTTTTGATGATTTAGCGACCAACGAGGAATTTAGACGCATAGTTAAACGTCATGTCTCGACTTTGTTCACAATCAATCAGCAAAACTTGACTGAGACTCTAAGTCGCTTAGAAGGGTAACTAGTATCTGTTGTTACCTGCTCAGTTAGACGAATAAGGATTGTGATTTGAGCGCTTAAGCATATGACGAGGGCTAACTCACACTATAAATAATGAAAAGGTAGACGGATACATTGATTTTCCCCAAACTCAGGGAATTTAAAGGCGTTGAACATTGTTATCTGTACAATGCTTTGTATTCTTTACCTTGCAACTCAGTGCTGACGTACGTATACTATGCGCATCTTTTGAGACGGGCTCCCTCTGAATTGGATAGTAACGTCTCGATTAGTTGGTTTAACTGACTAAGAAACTGCAAGAAAAGACACTGATTTTTCCAGAATTACCTTATTAGGTGAGTCGATTCTTGCGACCACTTATTCGACGGTCCGCACAACTTCTGTTTCGCGTTTCGCACTCAGTTTGTTAGGCAGCCATAAGAGTTGAATTGTGGGTTAGGGTCCAGAAACAAAAAGCCCCGCTTGTACGGGGCTTTTTGTTGTTATTATTGGTTTACTATATCTGGGCTTTTCGCCCTTTTTTTGTATTTGGAGCTTTATTTTTGTCACAACTTGAACAAAAACTCACGGATATGCTAGTTGCACCAGTTGAAGCTACAGGCTTTGAGTTGGTGGGAGTAGAATTTGTTCGTGCTGGAAAACACTCGACGATGCGCGTCTATATAGATCATCCTGATGGAATTACTGTTGAGAATTGTGCTGACGTGAGTTTACAGGTTAGCGCTGTATTGGATGTTGAAGATCCCATTAGTACTGAATATAACCTAGAAGTATCGTCTCCCGGCATGGATAGACCGCTGTTTAAAGAAGCGCATTATCAACAGTGTGTTGGAGAGGTTGTGGCAGTGCGGTTGCGTATGCCAATGAATGATAGAAGAAACTTTAAAGGTACATTGTTAAGTGTCGACAATGGAAATCTAACGGTAGAAGTTGATGGTCAAGAATTCGTTTTAGCCGTGGCAAATATCGAAAAAGGTAATTTGGTTCCAACGTTTTAAGAAAGATTCATATTAGCGCTTTCTTAGGGAAGCAATCAGTGAGGCAACGATGAATAAAGAAATTTTGTTAGTGGCAGAAGCCGTTTCAAATGAAAAGCAGGTTCCCAAAGAGAAAATCTTTGAGGCATTAGAGTATGCCATTGCCAGCGCTACTAAAAAGAAAAATGAAGGCGAAATTGAAGTACGAGTAAATATTGACCGTGAAACCGGTGATTTTGATACTTTTCGTCGCTGGGTCGTCATTCCTGATGACCAGGTACAAGAAAATCCATATGCAGAAATAACCTTCTCTGCAGCGCAAGTTGACGATCCAGAGATTCAGCTGGGTGATTTCATTGAAGATCAAATAGAGTCAATTAAATTTGATCGAATCACAACACAAACTGCGAAACAGGTTATTGTGCAAAAAGTTCGTGAAGCTGAACGCGCACAAATGATTGCTGAATACGAAGATCGTGTGGGTGATTTGGTGACAGGTACGGTGAAAAAAGTGAATCGCGACAACGTTATTATCGATTTAGGTAATAATGCCGAAGGCGTGATTTACCGTGACGATATGCTACCTCGTGAAACCTTCCGTCCAGGTGACCGAGTACGTGGTTTACTTTACGTCATTCGTCCGGAAGCTCGCGGTGCACAGTTATTTATTAGTCGAACTCATCCAGATATGTTGGTTGAATTATTCCGTATCGAAGTACCGGAAATAGCTGAAGAAACGTTAGAAATTAAAGCCGCTGCTCGTGATCCAGGTTCGCGCGCTAAAATTGCTGTGAAAACTAATGACAAGCGTTTAGACCCTGTTGGGGCTTGCGTGGGAATGCGCGGTTCTCGTGTACAAGCGGTTTCGGGTGAACTTGGCGGTGAGCGTGTCGATATCGTGTTGTGGGATGAGAATCCTGCTCAATTCGTTATCAATGCTATGGCTCCAGCGGAAGTCGCATCAATCGTTGTAGACGAAGATGCAGGTTCGATGGATGTGGCTGTTGAAGCAGACAACCTAGCCCAGGCAATTGGTCGTAGTGGTCAAAACGTGCGTTTAGCGAGTCAGTTAACTGGCTGGACATTGAACGTCATGACCGTTGATGACTTAAACTCGAAACACGAAGAAGAAAACTCAAAAGTGTTAGGTGTATTTATCGAAAGCCTTGATATCGATGAAGATTTCGCCGCAGTTTTGGTTGACGAAGGATTCTCAACAGTTGAAGAAATAGCCTATGTTCCTGCTAACGAATTGTTAGCCATCGAAGGTTTCGATGAAGATATGGTTGAAGAGCTTCGTGGTAGAGCACGAGCGGCATTAACGACACAAGCTTTGGCAAATGAAGAGTCTCTAGAAGCTTCTGAGCCTAAAGAAGAGTTACTAAACCTCGAAGGTATGGAGCGCCATGTGGCCTACGTACTAGCAAGCAGAGGAATAACAGACCTTGAAGGCTTAGCCGAACAAGGTACTGATGAAATAAGTGATATAGAAGAATTAGACGAAGAGAAAGCCGGACAGCTAATAATGGCTGCACGTAACATCGTCTGGTTTAGTGAAGAATAAGTAAGATCAACAAGAGGAATACAGCTATATGGCAGAAGTCTCCATCGAAAAACTAGCCACCGACATAGGCACTCAAGTTGATCGCTTAGTTCAGCAGTTTGCAGACGCAGGTTTAACGAAAAAAGTGGGTGATATGATCACCGAAGATGAAAAGCGTCAGTTGCTTGATCATTTGAGTAAATCTCACGGTGGCAATGGTTCTGAAGGACCAAAGCGCATGACCTTGCAACGCAAGACAACCAGTACCTTGAGTGTTGGTAAGTCAAAAGCTGTTAAAGTCGAAGTACGTAAAAAACGTACTTACGTTAAACGTACTGATATTGAAGAAGCGCGTTTAGCAGAAGAAGAAGCTAAGCGTAAAGCGCAAGAAGCGCAGGAAAAACTTGAAGCAGAGCGTAAAGCTGCCGAAGAAGCGAAAAAAGCCGCTGAAGAAAAAGCGGTAAAAGCGGCAGAAGCAAAAGCGAAAGCAGAAGCTGAAAAAGCGGCAAGAATTGAGCAGGCTAAGAAAGAAGCAGCGGCACGTCAAAAAGAAGAAGTGCAGTTGTCTCCAGAAGAAAAAGCAGCGCAAGAAGAAGCAAGATTAGAAGCGGAGCGTATTCGCAAACTTCAGGAAGATGAAGCGCAGCGTAAACTTGAAGAAGACGCGAAGAAAGCGGCGGAAGAAGCTAAACGTTTAGCTGAAGAAAATGAGCGTCGTTGGAAAGAAGAAGAAGAACGTCGCAAAAAGCAAGAAGCTGAAGAAGTGCATTTGCACTCTAACCGTTATGCTCAAGAAGCTGAAGATGAAGAAGATGCGCAAGTAGAGCGTGGATCTCGTCGTCGTAAAAAATCGAAAAAGAATGCCGGTGCTGATCTTAAGCATGGCTTCAATAAACCTGCTCAACCCGTAGAGCGAATTGTGCGTATTGGTGAAACTATCAGTGTTGGCGAACTAGCTAGCAAAATGGCAATTAAAGCCACTGAAGTGATCAAAGCGATGATGAAAATGGGTGAGATGGTTACCATTAACCAAGTCTTAGACCAAGATACGGCGGTTTTAGTCGTTGAAGAAATGGGTCACAAATATGAATTGGTAAATGACAATGCATTAGAAGATGAATTGTTAGCTGGAAATGCTTCTGGTGATAAAGAAAATAGAGCGCCAGTAGTGACTATTATGGGTCACGTTGACCATGGTAAAACCTCATTGCTCGATTATATTCGTAGAGCGAAAGTTGCTGATGGTGAAGCGGGTGGTATAACCCAGCACATCGGTGCTTACAGTGTTGAAACGGATAACGGTCGAATTGCTTTCTTAGATACCCCTGGACACGCCGCGTTTACTGCAATGCGTGCTCGTGGTGCTACCGCAACCGACATCGTAATATTGGTTGTTGCTGCTGACGATGGTGTAATGCCACAAACAAAAGAAGCGATTCAGCATTCTAAAGCTGCGGGTGTGCCTCTGATTGTTGCCGTTAACAAAATGGATAAAGAAGCGGCCGACCCAGATCGGGTTAAGACTGAATTATCTCAACTTGAAGTTATTTCAGAAGAGTGGGGCGGCGAGCACCAATTCGTAAACGTATCTGCTAAAACAGGTATGGGCATCGACGAATTACTCGAAGCCATATCATTGCAAGCTGAACTACTTGACTTACAAGCTGTACCTACAGGTCCAGCAAAAGGTATCGTCATTGAATCTCGCCTTGATAAAGGTCGCGGTCCTGTGGCTTCAGTACTTGTTCAAGAAGGTGAGTTAAAAGCCGGTGATATTCTATTATGTGGAATTGAATACGGTCGTGTTCGTGCTATGCGTGATGAAAATGGTCATGAAGTAACTGTTGCCGGTCCATCGACTCCGGTTGAAGTACTGGGTTTATCTGGTGTACCTATTGCGGGTGAAGATGCATTAGTTGTGCAGGATGAACGTAAAGCTCGTGAAGTAGCGAGTAAGCGTAATATTAAACAGCGTGATTTGAAACTAGCTAAACAACAAAAAGCCAAGCTTGAAAACATGTTTGCAAACATGGAAGCCGGTGATGTTAGTGAATTGAATGTGGTATTAAAAGCCGATGTTCAGGGCTCTGTGGAAGCAATTTCAGAATCATTGACTAAACTTTCAACTGATGAAGTGAAAGTCATTATTGTTGGTAGTGGAGTGGGTGGTATTACTGAAACTGATGCTAGCTTAGCTGCAGCTTCAAGTGCCATTGTCGTAGGCTTTAACGTACGTGCTGATGCTTCAGCAAGACGTATTATTGAAGCTGAAGAAATCGATTTGCGCTACTACAGTGTGATTTATGACCTGATTGATGAAGTTAAACAAGCCATGAGCGGGATGCTTGCGCCTGAGTTCAAACAACAAATTATTGGTTTGGCTGAAGTACGTGATGTATTTAAATCACCGAAAATTGGGGCTATCGCAGGTTGTATGGTAACGGAAGGTAACATTAAACGCAGTGCTCCTATTCGTGTACTTCGTGAAAATGTGGTTATCTATGAAGGTGAATTAGAATCACTGCGCCGCTTTAAAGACGATGTTCAAGAAGTCCGTAATGGAATGGAATGTGGTATCGGCGTGAAGAATTACAACGATGTTAAGGTCGGTGACCAAATCGAAGTATTCGAAACCGTAGAAGTAAAACGCGAAATATAACCCTCGCGTTTCAATTAGAATTAAAACGGGGGCTTAGGCCTCCGTTTTTGACTGTAATTTAGGAGTGTCAGTATGGCTAGAGAATTTTCCCGCACTGAACGAGTTGGACAGCAAATCCACAAAGAAGTGGCCAGCATTTTCCAAAATGAATTTAAAAACCGTGATCCACGTTTAGGTATGGTCACCGTCTCGGGAGTTGATGTCTCTCGCGATTTAGCCCATGCCAAGGTTTATGTGACGTTTTTTGAAACCGATGAAGAAAAACTGAAATTGTTTAATCAAATTTTAGAAGATAACAAAGGCTTTATTCGTACTTTGTTAGCTAAGCGCATGCGCATGCGTGCAGTGCCCGCTTTGAAGTTTTATCAAGATACTTCCATTACGGAAGGTATCCGTATATCCACTTTGGTGTCTCAAACACTAAATGAAGATAAAGAACGTGCCTTAAGAGCGGGTCGAGATTTAGACAAAGAAGAACAGGAAACGGACGACAACAACTAATGGCGAGAAAGCGTAAAGGACGCGCCATAGATGGCATGTTACTCCTCGATAAGCCGTTAGGGTTATCTTCAAACGATGCACTGCAAAAGGTAAAACGTTGCTTCAATGCCGCTAAAGCGGGACATACCGGTGCCCTTGATCCTTTGGCAACCGGTATGCTACCCATATGCTTAGGAGAGGCCACAAAGTTCTCGCAGTTTTTACTGGATGCAGATAAAACCTATTCAGTTACGGCTACCCTGGGAGTGCGCACTACTACTTCTGATGCTGACGGCGAGGTGGTTGAAAGTAAACCTGTAGAGGTTACTGTCGGGCAAATTGAAAAAGCATGTTTGAGTTTTTTGGGTACTTCTGATCAAGTGCCTTCAATGTTTTCAGCTTTAAAGTATCAAGGTAAACCCCTGTACTCTTATGCAAGGCAAGGTATAGAAGTGCCGCGCGAAGCCAGAAAAATCACTATTTATTCGTTGCAAATCGAGAAGATTGAAGACAATAAAGTCCATATGATTGTGCATTGTAGCAAAGGTACTTATATTCGCTCGTTGGTAGATGATATTGGACAACTGTTAGGTTGTGGAGCTTTTGTTAGCCGTTTGCATCGCTCGAATGTAGCTGACTATCCTGCCGATAAGGTAATTACCCTGGATGCATTACAGGCAATGCGTCAGGAGATCAATGATAATGAATTAGATATCATGGATGACGCCAGTTTCGCAGCTATGGATGCACTTTTATTGGCAATGGATTCGCCGGTTAAAACCTTACCTGAAGTTGAATTGGAAGCTGAGCGAGCGAGTTATTTTTGTAATGGCAATCCAGTCAATAGCAAACAAATTATATCCATGCCGTTAGATTCTCAAGTTAGAGTATATTCGAACAATTTGTTTTTAGGGGTAGGCTTTATTGATGATAATTTGCAGGTGGCCCCTAAGCGTCTAGTTGTCAGATAAATTCACTTCCCAAAGATTATAGTACGAACAAATACACTTCTCAGGCTAAGCTACTTAAATAATCCCGTTTAGCCTGAGATTTTTATCATCAGCACAAATCACTTTTGTGATATTGGCTGGCTAATCATAACTGTGTCCGTAATTTTAAATACTGATGGCATGATATGCTCTTCTCTAGGGGACCATTGAGCAAAATGTTGTGGTAAATCTCGACTTGTTTCCACCAACCTGAACTTGGCCGAAGGCGTTTCGGTGCGATATTGAATTTTCACTTCAATAGGTAGCATATCAGTTACCACATAATGCAACACTAAGTTGTCTCGCTTTTTACTGCCTGCAAAGTCGAAGGCTTGATGATTAATTGATAATGCAAACACTTCAATGGGCGCATCACTGAGCATTCGAATTGAACTAAGAGGACGATTTGGCTTGATTGTTAATTCAAGTTGAATAACGTCACTTTTATCTACTGAGCTCGTTACCGCCACACTCGCGGGTTGGATATTAAGTGATGATGTACTACTAAGGTAATTTACGGAGCGACTCGTCCTATGGGACACTAAGCCCTTTAATCGGCTGGTATTGGTATCATCCTCAGTAAAAAAAGGCTGAGTAAAACTGTCTAATTGTGTGTTGTAAGAGAATAACATGGCTTGCTTTGTCTCAGTGTCATATAAATAGTTGATACTGCTAGGCTTTTTCCTATCTACCGAGTAATCTGCATTAATATATATACCTACAAAACTAATAAAAGCACCCGCTAAACAGAATAGTTGAATACTTCTGATCCCTTTGATTACGAAAAATACTGGTAATAAGGTCATCACTAACAAGGATGTCATTACGGTGGCAACAGATAAGTTGGCTACGCCTAAACCCACAACAAGTACCGGTATCAAGGGCGATACTATGACAATCGAAGGCAAACTAAATAGTGTATAGGTAATGGCTTTACGGTTTGCGGTGGTTCTGTACCTCAGTAAGTTGCCGAAAATGGCCAGTGGGGCAACGGCTAAAATAATGAAGAATCCTGCGCCTTTAAGAAAAATACCAATGCTAATATTACTGATCACCCAAAAGGCAATAATAGGCAAGTACCATTCAATGATTTTTATATTTCGAAATTTTTGGGACCACAATTGGTATATCCAAATACTCAACCCCAGCGTGAGTAATATGGCTGTCGCTAATATATAGTGCCCGCTGTATGGGAAACCTTGTTCAATGTCATTGAGCTGTGGGTAAAGCCAAAGCAAGCCGTGCCAAAGAATTAGTCCAAGTAATATGGCGAAGACGATATTTATGCACAGCGGGAGAGTCGCGATGAAAAGAGACTTAATGTTGATGTGCTTTTTGTTAATGGCGTTTACGCTCATCATCACAAACACAAATGCCACTAGAATACTCATTGGCAGTACCCATAGAAAGGGATATTCATATAAGGCAATGTTGGCGAAATTAAAATACACCATATCTTTGTTAGAGGTGAGTTGGTCTAAATTCGCCTTGGCAAAATAGGGCAGTAAAACGGACAAATAACTGATTTGATGATTTAAACTGGCTGCATCCAATCTATCCGGTGTATCTTGAGCAGAGTGATAATCAAAATGATCATCTATAAACGCAAAATTAATACCGTTGATATCCCTTTGTTCTCTAAATACCGTAAGATCAGTATCATTTGGTAACATTTTATAGATGCTATACATTAACGAATTCGCTGCTGGATAAACTACATTTGCATCTACCAAACTATCAATTAATTTTTTATTTCCTTGATTGGTTTCCAAAAGTACAAAGCTCGCCCCGCCGGAACCGCGAGCTTCAAAATTTAAAATCAAGCCAACCTTATCTGCTAACGGATGTCCTTTAACAATCGCTTCTGCGCCAAGTAATCCTTGCTCCTCTGCGTCAGTAAAAATAATGTAAATATCATTACTGTGCACGATTCCGCTTGCCAGAAATGCACGTACTGATTCCAATATTACAGCTACGCCGCTACCCGCATCACTTGCACCGGGCGAATAACCATTAGCGGCATCATAGTGGCTCATCAGGGCAAGAGCTTTGGTTCTTCCTGAGGGAGCTGAGGCAGGGATTTTGGCAATAATGTTAGATACATTTGCAGCGACGAAATAGTTTGAAGACAGGGCTAGGGTGGTTTGCAGTTCCACTTCTAAACCTAACTCTTCCAACTGGTTAACTAAATAGTCGCGCACCTTGGGATGATTTGCTGACCCCGTGTAATGGGGGAACTCTGATATTTTAGCAAGATGAGCTTGTATGTTAGCTGCTGAAATACCCACATGGCCTATTGTGTATTGGGCGTCATTAGTGGGCTTTTGAGCATTCCATGTCCAAACAAGCGTAAATACAATAGCCATAACTACTAGGAAACTATAGAGTCTTGAAGCGGTCTTTTCGTAATGGGGCATAAACATTCCTTGCTTAAATTATCGTAGCGTTGCACGATTTTTTCGGAATTGATAATTAGTAGCTTAATGTAAAATAGAAAAGAAACAAATTTGTGTGGGATTTATTAGAATCACTGCAATCAGTATTTATCGGTAATTTACCTTGATAAAAATAGCTACGTCGCTATAATACGCGCTCTTTCGACTCCGCTGAATTAGTGATCGGCGAGTCTTTATTAAATTTGGAGAAAAATATGTCACTAACTACTCAAGAAACAGCACAAATTATTGCCGACTTCGGTGTTAAAGAAGGTGATACAGGTTCACCTGAAGTACAAGTTGCTTTATTGACGAACAACATCAATAAGTTGCAAGGTCACTTTGCTGATCATAAGAAAGACCATCATTCTCGTCGTGGTTTATTACGTATGGTTAGTCAACGTCGTAAGTTGCTTGATTACCTTAAAGGTAAGAACGTTGAGCGTTATCAAGATCTTATCAAACGTTTAGGTCTACGTCGTTAATTCGATTAGATATCACAGAAAAGGCGCTTAACAGCGCCTTTTTTGATCCTGTATAAAAAGTGCGATTGTTTTAGGTCTGATTTTGCTGCTGTCTGAAAAATTCCTCGCGCTCAGCCTCCGTAAGAATGCCAACGAATGGCGAGTGACGTCGTATTTTATTCATTCGTTCACTTTCGACACAAAGTTGCGATATTAAAGTTGCCATATCATTTTTCAGTTCCAGTATTGACCACCAATCTAAATAAACTCCGCGATAAATCAGACCTTGTTTAAATCGAGATTCAAGTTTATCTTCAACTTGCTGGATTAACTCCGGACATTGCAGCAGCTTTTCGCCTATACGTTTATGGATAGCTAATAAATTTTCATCAATGGCACTGGGTTGTTTAGGCTTGGTTCGTGGTGCTCTCATAGCTAATTCTCAAAAGGAATGTGTTGCTAGTTATTGGTTTTCATCTAATAACGGGGCGAGCATTGATTCTAGACCATTAAGTTTAATTTCATACATTAACGCCAGTTGCTCGCCTAATTTTCCTGCAGGAAAACCTTTTTGATGAAACCAAACTAAATAAGGCTCTGGTAAGTGCAGCAGTTTTCGGCCTGCGTACTTGCCAAACGGCATTGTTTGGTTTACTGCTTGTTTTATGACTGTTGGATCAAACATTCGCTTGTTTCATTCTAATTGTGTTGTATTGAGTTTTGTTGTGTATCCCAAAGTTTTTTATACAAACCTTGATGGCTTAAAAGTTCAGTATGCGTACCTTGTTCGGCGACTTTTCCCTTATCAAGTACCACAATTTTGTCGGCATCTATAATAGTGGAAAGGCGATGGGCAATGACCACACTTGTATGTCCTTGGGATACGTCTTTAATCGCGTCTAGGATCGCTTTTTCTGACTGACTATCCAACGAAGAGGTGGCTTCATCAAAAACTAAAATGGGGGGCTTTTTTAAAATGGTTCTGGCTATTGCTACCCGCTGCTTCTCACCACCTGATAGTTTCAGACCTCGTTCACCGACTTGAGTGTCTGATCCATTCGGTAAACTGCTTACAAATTTGCGTAAATGGGCTAAATCGATAGCTTGCTGTACTTCTTCATCGCTCGCTGTAGGTCGACCATAGCGCACATTCTCAAATATGCTGTCGTTAAATAAAACCGTATCTTGGGGCACAATGCCAATAGCTTTTCGTAAGGACTGTTGTGACACTTGACTGATATCCTGATCATCTATCAGTATCTTTCCCTTTGTCACATCATAAAAACGAAATAACAGTTTAACGATTGTCGATTTTCCAGCGCCACTTTCACCTACCACCGCGACTTTTTTGCCTGGGCCTATGCTGAATGATAAATCATCCAAAATAGGACGCTCATTGTGATAACTAAACCCCACGTTGGAAAAGGTGATTTCTGCGCCAGCCACTTTTAGAGCTTTATCTTGATGTTCATTTTTCACGCTGGCAGATTTGCCAAGCAAGCCAAATAAATTTTCAATGTTAGCTAGTGAACCGCGGATTTCTCGATAAACAAACCCTAAAAAATTCAGCGGCATAAATATTTGCATAGTGAATGCATTAATTAACACAAAATCACCTATGGTCATGCGTCCATCCGCAACCCCATAAGCCGCCATTGCCATCATCGACGTCATGGCAATGGCAATGATTAATGCCTGTCCACCATTTAGTGCAAACAATGACAGTCGATTTTTCCGTCTCGCTGTTTCCCAACCTGCTAAGTCACTATCATAGCGATTAGCTTCGTAGGCTTCGTTATTGAAATATTTAACCGTTTCATAATTGAGTAAGCTATCGATGGCTCTTGTATTGGTGCTGGAGTCAGCAAGATTGACTTCACGTACGTATTTAGTTCGCCAATCTGTAGCCTTCATGGAAAATGTGATGTAGATCACCACAGATAGCAGAATCACAATGGCAAAATTGAAACCATAATTGTAAAACAACAGGCTAACTACCATGGCGATTTCTATTAATGTTGGACCAATGTTAAAGACCATAAAGCGCATTAGGAAGCTGATCCCACTTGTGCCTCTTTCAATATCTCTAGTCAATCCGCCAGTTTGCCGATTAAGATGAAAATCTAAATCCAGACTGTGCAGATGTTCGAATACACGCAAACCCACTCGGCGCATGGCCCTTTCTGTGACTCTACCGAATAAGGTATCTCTAATCTCGCCGAATAACACATTGGCTAGGCGTAACGTGCCGTAGGCTACAATCAGCGCGATAGGCGCTGAAATGAGTTGTTCTGTTTTAGAATTTAAACTATCGACCGTGTGTTTTAGCACAAAAGGAAGGCCGACACTGGCTAGTTTAGCAGCCACCAAACAAACGAAGGCGAGAAAAACCCGCTGTTTGAATTCTAATAAATAAGGCCATAATTGTTTAAGAACCAGCCAATTAACTGGAGTATCGGGATCTATTGGTATTCTACGTGAACGCATATTATTGCTGCAGGGATAAAACGTGGGTCCAGTTTATCAGAAAAGCTGAGCAACTAATTGACGGTTTTTAATTAGAATATGGCTATTATTAGTTGGGGAAAGCCAAATTTGGGATTGAGAGTAAGTTATATTCCGTTAAGCACTTTCGTGTAACATCTCTCTTACTTTTTGATAGCGCTCGAATTGCTCATCATTGAGCTCACCGTTTTCAATCACCCGAATGCAATTATCGATTAGCTTTTTAATGGAAATGTCTGCTTTATTAGTATTTTCATTCATCGTGATAGCTTGTAGTAAATTTAAAGCGATTGCGATATTTTTGGGCATTACTGTAAAGGCTTGTCTGAAAACACGCAATGCATCTTCTAAATCACCTCGGCGATAAAAGGCTACGGCAGTATTATTAAGCTCTTTAGGCGTTTGCTTAATGGTTGAACGTTCTTGCTTTTCCTGTTTTACATAGTGCAAAAATAGACTACCTTGCTTTTCATCCTTTTTACACCTTTGTTCAATCACATCCAAAATATTATTCGATTTTTCATACAAGCCCAACTCGTGAAATGCTTTCGCTTTGTCTAAAAGGGCATCCATACTTTCTAGTTCCCAATTTTCTTCCGCTAGCTGATCAAGTAAGGCTTTGGCATTTTCTTTTTCGTCTTGTAAATAAAGTAGTCGAGCATCGATCACTTTGATTTGATCGTGAAGCTCGGCTTTAGGAAATGCCGATTTAAATTGTTTGACGTACTCGTTTGCTTGTTTAAGCAAATTATAGGTTTCACTTTCATCTGCTGTCATGGCGAAGTCAATACCTGCGCGAGCTACATTTAAATAGTTTTCAGGCTTATCGTGAATTGAGTCTTTTGCGAAACGTACTATTTTTTTCGCAGCGTCAAATTGGGTTTCATAGTCATGGGTGATGCGAGACAAATCCAGCGCAGTTTTGTGGCGTCGAATATTTCGAGGGGATATTTCCGTCGCCATCACAACGCATTCTAAGGCCACATCAAAATCTTTTTGTTTAATATGTAGTGCAGATAATAAATCATAAGCTGCCAACTGCGAGTCGGATTTAAAGGCTAATTCAAGTACTAGCTTTTCAGCTTCATCATCTTCATTTAAACGAATATGGGCATTCACTAAGCCTAATTGTGCCCAGGTAAATGACTGAACATTAATAATGGCTTGATAAAATTCTTTTGCTTGATCATGATGGCCGCAAGCCAATAATAATTCTCCCTTGGTTTTTAGCGCTAAGGGGAAAAATTCTGCATTTTTCGGATCAGACAAGAACAACTCTACCTCTGCAAGTGCTTTGGAAAGTTGTCCTTTACCCATGAAACGATAGACTTTTTTAAGGGCACGTTTTCTCACTAACACTTTTGTTAAACGCTTGTCTAAATCATTTACAGTGAAAGGTTTGGCTAGAAAATCATCGGGTTGTAATTCTACTATGCTATGCACTAAATCAGAGGTGGTATCGGCACTTATAAAAATAAATGCGGTGCTTGGTTCGAGTTCGCCATTGTGTTTTAGCTGATCATAAAGGTGATAGCCGTCATGATCCTTTTTCAAGTTGTAAGAGCAGATGATCAGGTCATAGTGTTCATGCCGGATCATATTTAAGGCGTGCTGGGCTCTATCCACATAAGTAATTTTGTTAAAGCCAAGCTCTTCCAAAGAATATTTCATATATCCCTTAGCCAAAACTTGATCATCAATAACCAGTACTTTTGTATCTTTAGATATTTGCGGATTCATAAATTAATTATTTTGCGAACATATGCTTAGGTTATCGTACTTTAGCGCAATTTAATAAGGGCTTTTTGGTTTACGAGGTTAAAAATTTTGACCTATAGCACCGGAGCACCGTCATGGTAGTCAATCTAGTTAATGACAGAGTAGGGGGGATAAGAACTAAAAGTATCGCTAACAGAGTTAAAACATGGGGGAAGTGGTGGACGCTACTGCCGGCTCGGTCTGAAAGACTTGACCAGTGACCCTCGCCAGATAATTTCAAAGTATGAATGAGTAGTAATTTAAACAAAAGGAGTGGTGGACGCTACTGCCGGCTCGGTCTGAAAGACTTGACCAGTGACCCTCGCCAGATAATTTAAAACATGGGGAAGTGGTGGACGCTACTGGGCTTGAACCAGTGACCCTCGCCTTGTAAGGGCGATGCTCTCCCAACTGAGCTAAGCGTCCGATATTACTGAAGAAAAGTTGGTGGACGCTACTGGGCTTGAACCAGTGACCCTCGCCTTGTAAGGGCGATGCTCTCCCAACTGAGCTAAGCGTCCAATTTTCTTTTTTACTTGCTGTGCTTGGCAAGTGGAGCGCTATTATAGATATGCGACTTAGACTGTCAACCCTAAACTAAAAAAATATTGTCTAAATGTTGGTTTTCTATCCATTAGGTAGTGTGACCGCGTAATTTATGTACAAAAAGGCCGAAAAGTAGGGGTAATCGGGTATTAGTTTTTAAAATTGGTTTTTTTTAGACGACGTAGGCTGGTAAACTTCGCGCACTTAATTAAAAAGGAAACAATAATGTCCGTGATCACCCGTTTTGCTCCCAGTCCCACCGGTTATTTACATGTAGGAGGTGCAAGAACTGCACTTTATTCATGGTTATATGCCAAGAGTAAAGGAGGCAAGTTTGTATTACGGATTGAAGATACTGACATCGAACGTTCAACCCAGGCTGCAATAGATGCAATTTTGGAAGGAATGGATTGGTTAGGTTTGGATTATGACGATGGACCTTATTATCAAACCAAACGTTTCGACCGTTATAAACAATTGATCGATCAATTGCTCAGTGAAGGAAAAGCATATAAATGTTTTATGAGCGCAGCTGAATTAGACGAGATCCGTGAAAAGCAAATGGCCGCGGGTGAAAAGCCTCGTTATCCTGGTATTTGGAGAGATAGAACTGATCACCCCGAAGATCAACCTTTTGCCATTCGCTTTAAAAATCCATTAGAGGGAACTGTGGTTATCAATGACCATATACGTGGCAAAATAGAAATCGCCAATGCTGAATTAGACGATTTGATTATCCAACGTAGTGATGGCACTCCTACTTATAACTTTTGTGTAGTGGTGGATGATTGGGATATGGGGATCTCCCATGTAGTGAGAGGGGAAGACCATATTAATAATACTCCTCGTCAAATAAATATATTGAAAGCGTTAAACGCGCCTGTGCCAGAATATGCCCATGTATCGATGATATTAGGTGATGATGGTAAAAAATTGTCGAAACGACATGGTGCAGTGGGGGTCATGCAATACAGAGATGATGGTTATCTTCCCCAGGCGCTGTTGAATTATCTTGTGCGTTTAGGTTGGTCCCATGGTGATCAAGAAATTTTCTCTAAACAAGAAATGATTGATCTATTTGATTTAGATTCCATTGGCCAGTCCGCGTCGGCGTTTAATACTGATAAACTTATTTGGTTGAATCAGCATTACATTAAGACTCTTCCTGCTGCACAAGTAGCTGAACACGCCAAATGGCATTTTGAGCAACAAAACATTGATGTTAGTAATGGACCTGATCTTGAAGCCGTTATTGAAGCACAGGCAGATCGTGTGAAAACCTTGGTGGAGTTAGCGCAGATTAGTCGCTACTTCTATGAAGAATATGAAGAGTTTGATGCTAAGGCAGCGAAAAAACATTTACGTCCTGTTGCCAAAGAACCATTGGTCTTAGTTAAAGAAAAATTGACCAATCTTGCACAATGGACCCCAGAGTCAATTCAGAATGCGATCAATGAAACTGCCGAAGAATTAGAGATTGGTATGGGGAAAGTGGGTATGCCGTTGCGCGTTGCTGTCACAGGGGCAGGGAATTCACCTTCTCTTGATGTCACATTACACTTGTTAAAATCTGAGCAAATTGCACAACGAATCGACAAAGCGCTCATTTATATAGCAAACAGAGAAAAAACATAAAAAAATCTTAAAAAATCGTTGACATGAAAAGGTCTGATGCCTAGAATGCGCCCCGCTGTCAAGGAATGGTAGCTAGCTAAAAAAGCTTAGCCACTAGTGACATATAGCACGGGGCTATAGCTCAGCTGGGAGAGCGCTTGCATGGCATGCAAGAGGTCGGCGGTTCGATCCCGCCTAGCTCCACCAATATCATGGATTGTTTACTACCACCTAGGCCAGTAAACAGTAGATATGACAAGAATTTTATTTTGTAAGGCTCGTTATAGTTATAGGGCGGTTCACCATCCTATAATGTCGCTCCTCTCACAGGCTCGACTCGTCTTACAGAAATTTATCGAAGCTAGCTTCGATAGGAAAAATTTCTGTCCCCATCGTCTAGAGGCCTAGGACACCGCCCTTTCACGGCGGTAACAGGGGTTCGAATCCCCTTGGGGACGCCATTTTAAACAGAATACAGGATGTATTCAGTGGCCGGAAACGGCAACAAGGAACGCTTAATTCACACTCCTGGGCGAATTAAGTAAATAGTAAAGATAGAAAATTGTTTTTGTAAGGTTCGTTATAGTTATAGGGCGGTTCACCATCCTATAATGTTGCTCCTCTCGCAGGTTCGACTCGCCTTACAGAAATTTATCGAAGCTTGCTTCGATAGGCAAAATTTCTGTCCCCATCGTCTAGAGGCCTAGGACACCGCCCTTTCACGGCGGTAACAGGGGTTCGAATCCCCTTGGGGACGCCAATTAGAAAAACCGCACTTTTTAGTGCGGTTTTTTTATGTCTGAAACATAAAAGTGGAATTGTCTACAGATGGCAATGGATATCGTTGTTATGGTTAAACTTATCTAGCTAGTGCTGCAACCTAAGGCTGGTCCATATCTATGTCTTCTTATTCAACTGTATGGCTTATTTGCACAAACATCTTAGCTGTTGCATATTAGGTGCTATTCGAACTTATTGGTAATTAGCATTGAATCCATTGACTTGGATAGGCGATAAAATAGCGCACTTTTTACAAAAGCCTAGCCCAACTTATCAAAGTGAAACCACGTGTGAACCTGAAGCTTTAATTCAAACCTTAAAAAAAGGTGATGTACTGCTAATCGATGGCGTAAGCCGAGTCAGCACCGCAATTAAATATTTAACCCAATCAACTTGGTCACACGCGACCCTTTGTATTAGCGATCAATACCAAGTTGAAAATCCAGATATGACTAAAGTACAGCTACTTGAAGCGGATGTGGTGGAAGGGGTTAGGGTAGTCAATATCCAAGAATACGTGCAGCAAGGTACGAGAATTTGTCGACCTGTCGGCCTGAATCCAGAGGATATCGAAAAAGTAATTAACTATGGGCAGCAACGCATTGGCCATCAGTATGACACTAAAAATATTTTTGATTTAGCCCGATATTTAATTCAGACACCGCCTGTGCCTGTGGGCTGGCGTCGGGAAATGCTGTCGTTAGGGAGCGGCGATCCCACCAGAGCAATTTGTTCTTCTTTGTTGGCCGAAGGTTTTCAATCAATTGGCTATCCAATTTTACCGCAAAAGGTAAAGCCGGCTGCTAGTCGGGCCCGTGAATCTAAAATAAAGCACTTCTTCCAATCAAGACACCCTACTTTATTTGTCCCTAAAGACTTTGACATATCTCCTTACTTTGCCATTATAAAACCAACTATCGAACAACATTTTGACCCTTACACCTTTAATTGGGATTCCAACACTAAGGTAAAGCAAGAAAAACAACCGTCTATTGTTAAAACGGATTAACTGGAGAGCGAGATGCTTGAGCTTCGACCCAATTGTGAATGGTGCGATAAAGATTTACCGCCGGATAGTGTGGAGGCGTGTATTTGTACTTACGAATGCACCTTTTGTCAAAGCTGTGTTGATAACGTGCTAGAGAATGTTTGCCCTAATTGTGGTGGCGGTTTTAGCCCCAGGCCCATCAGACCTGCTAGCGCTTTTCGCGCGGGAGTGAGCTTGCAAAATCATCCGGCTTCTACTAAACGAGTATTCAGTCCGTATACCATCGAAGAAATAGCAGCGTTTCGTCAATCCGTTCTTGCGAAATAAACTAGACTGAATAAATAGGCTAAATCGACTAGATGAAATTGCAACCTCACAAAATAGACTCGCCATGCATTCGTAATTGTTGTTTAGATCAAGATGACGTTTGTGTTGGATGTTACCGCAGTCTTCAAGAAATTTTGGACTGGGGCAGTGCAGACGATGAGCGAAAAGTGAATATATTGATGGATTCTGAAATCCGCAAAAATCAACGAAACAAATTCTCAAATAACAGATCATAAAACGGCCATTCTTGCTACAATCCGCGACTTTGTGAAGCCCTTTAATTTAATTAGTTGAAATGAAAATAGTGTTAGCGCCTATGGAGGGCGTCGTAGATCATCTCATGCGCGATATGCTCACACAAGTTGGTGGGTTTGATTCTTGCGTAACTGAATTTGTGCGTGTCGTGGATCAACTTTTGCCTAATAAAGTGTTCTACCGTCTTTGTCCCGAATTGCATCACAGTGGATTAACACCTTCCGGTGTGCCAGTCAAAGTACAATTGTTAGGCCAAGAACCTAATTGGTTGGCAGAAAATGCCGTTAGAGCCACAGAATTAGGTTCTCATGGTGTGGATTTGAATTTTGGTTGTCCAGCTAAAACGGTAAATAAAAGCAAAGGAGGGGCTGTTCTTCTCAAAGAGCCTGAGGCGTTATTTAACATAGTGTCAGCTGTGCGTAGAGCGGTCCCAGCAGAACATCAAGTGACCGCTAAAATGCGTCTAGGTTTTGAAGATAAATCTTTAGCCATTGAAAATGCTCAGGCGATTGAATCTGCCGGAGCTAATAGCTTAGCCATACATGCGCGAACCAAAACGGAAGGGTATAAGCCGCCTGCGTATTGGGAGTGGATTGGCAAAATACGCCAGCAAACGCAAATTCCAATTATTGCAAATGGAGAAATTTGGACAAAGGCTGATGCGCTGCTTTGTCAACAGCGCTCTCAGTGTCATGACATTATGTTAGGGCGCGGGGCATTAGCCATGCCTAATTTGGCGCAAGTGATTCGCCATGACACAACAGAAATGAATTGGGAAGAGGTGAAAGCCTTGCTGTTAACTTATTCTGGATACGAAATATTTGGTGATAAGGGGCGATATTATCCGAATAGGATAAAACAGTGGTTAGGCTATTTAAAAGTGCAGTATCCACAGGCACAAGATTTATTTTTACGTATTCGTTCTTTGACTCGCTCTGCAGACATTGTGGCAGTTTTGCAGCAACCCTAATAACCTAACGTCTGAAAGGACAGGTTTTTCAACAACAATCACAGGTGATTTGAGATGGCATTGAAGCCAACAATCTATAAATTTCGTATTTCGTTAGCTGATATGGATAGGCATCATTATGATAATTTGAATTTAATCGTTGCCCAACATCCATCGGAAACAACCCAACGTATGATGGCAAGAATAGTCGCGTTTTGTATAAATGCTCGACAAGGTCTTGAGTTAACCAAAGGCTTGAGCGAAACCGCTGAACCGGACATCTGGATTAAAGAGGCAAATGACGATATTAGTCTATGGATCGAAATAGGCGAGCCAGATGTTGAAAGAATCAAAAAAGCGACGCGTTTAGCGACTAATGTCATTGTCTATAGTTTTAACACAAAGTCTGATGTGTGGTGGCAACAATCAGCTGCAAAATTTAAGCAGTTAAATGCTAAGTTTTATCGATTTGATTGGCAGCATATTTGCCAGTTAAGTGAGTTAATTGAAAGAACCATGGACATGACAGTTACCATTTCCGATCAATCTGCGTTTATCGCTAGCAACTTAGGTGAATGCGAAGTTCCATGGGATGAATTGCAAGGGGGATAATTGCAGTATCGTTCACAACTGTTATATTTAATTCTACCAAAATCCATTTTGCCTTTTGCTCTTCTGTTTTTTGAATTGGGCGGATAAGAGGGGGGGAGATGGATTTTACCATTCGTTATTCATAAAAATTAGAAAATAAGAATAAAAATAAGTAAACGAACATACTTACGGCAGGAAATCATGAAAATACTATCTACATACGCAGGGATGTCCCTTAGCGTTTTGGCTGGCGTGTTTTTGGCTGGTTGTGACGCAGAACAACCTGAAAAAGAGCCCCCGGTAACCTTGAATAAAAACCCATTCCCAAGCACTTATCAAGCCATGGAAAGTGAACCGACGTTAATTACTAATGTGCACATCCTTGATGGGATTGGCGGTTACATTGAGTCTGGCTCGGTTTTTATTAGCGACGGCAAAATACAAGCCATTGGCAAATCGGTTAGTGTACCAAATGGCACCAAAACAATTGATGGAAAAGGCCAGTGGGTCACCCCAGGCATTATTGATGTGCACAGTCATCTTGGTGTTTATGCCACGCCTGATACTGCATCCCACTCCGATGGTAATGAAATGACCGATCCTGTTACCGCGCAAGCTTGGGCTGAACACTCTATTTGGCCACAGGATCCAGGATTTCATCGTGCCCTTATGGGGGGCGTCACCAGTTTACAAATTCTACCAGGGTCCGCTAACTTAGTAGGCGGCAGAGCAGTCACGGTTAAAAACGTGCCTAATCGAGTGATCCAAGATATGAAATTTCCCGGCGCTCCTTATGGTATGAAGATGGCCTGTGGTGAAAACCCAAAACGTGTGTACGGTAAAAGAGGTGGCCCCGGAACACGTATGGGTAATGTCGCTGGCTATCGTCAAGCTTGGGCGGATGCACAAGATTATAAAAATAAATGGGATCGCTATTACGCCGAGTACGATCAAGGGAAAGATCCTAAAGTACCCAAAAGAGATTTAAAATTAGAAACGTTAGCTGGCGTACTAGACGGTGAAATCATCGTTCATATGCATTGTTACCGTGCTGATGACATGGGCACAATGCTTGATGTAATGAAAGAGTTTAATTATCAAATTGGCTCATTCCATCATGCTGTTGAATCATACAAAATCGCAGATCGTTTAAAAGAAAACAACGTTTGTTCATCAATGTGGGCCGATTGGTGGGGCTTTAAAATGGAAGCTTATGATGGCATTCAGGAGAATATTCCAATGGTTCACGCCGCAGGGGCTTGTGCCATAGTGCATTCTGATGACGATAAAGGTATTCAACGTTTAAACCAAGAAGCAGCAAAAGCTTGGGGAAATGGTAAACGTGTTGGCATTGAAATTTCACAAGCGGATGCGTGGCAGTGGTTATCTGCTAATCCTGCTAAATCATTGGGAATATTTGATCAAACTGGTTCTCTTGAGGTAGGTAAAAATGCTGATTTAGTGCTCTGGAGTGCGGATCCGTTTTCTACTTATGCGAAAACCGTCAATGTCTACATCGATGGAGCCCTTGCATTTGATCGCAATGATCCTAGCAGTTGGCCAGTCAGTGATTTTGAGTTAGGGCAGCCAGGTGAAGGAGATAGCAAATGATTAACTTACAAAAATTACGTTCATTGGCAGTACTTGCTGTTGCTTTAAATGGCCTGTTTTCAGCTTCGGCCGGTGCAAAAAATATTGCTATCGTCGATGCAACAGTTCATACCATGACAGAGCAGGGCACCTTAACCAATGCCACCGTTTTAATTAGTAACGGCAAAATTCAAACTATCCTAACGGAAACGCCTGCGTTGACTGGCTACGATATTATTGATGGTAAAGGTAAAGTTGTGACGCCTGGCTTAATTGGCGCTTACACCTCGTTAGGTTTAGTCGAAGTGAGTTCGTCGGCAGGTACTGTAGACAGCAGTGCTTCTGCTAATGCAATCAGCAATATAGGGGCTGCGTACGACGTATCTTACGCCATTAATCCCAACTCGTCGCTATTGGCTATTTCTCGTATCGAAGGGGTGACCTCTGCTGCTACTAGTATGAATAGAACTGGTCAGTTGTTCCAAGGGCAAGGGGCAATTATCACCCTTGCAGAGGGAATGACACCGCTTATGAAAAAAGCGGCGTTTGTTTCAACGGGGGTTGATAATGATGCTGCTGATGACATTGGCGGCAGCCGTGCTTCCCTATGGGTTGCCTTGGAACGAGCCTTGGATGAGGCAAACTATGTCGATGGCAAAACTTTTACTCCGCAATCTCCATGGTACGGAATGAGTAGCCTTGAAGATGCTAGAGCCTTAGTTCCGGTTATTCAAGGGGATACTCCACTGATGATTGCTGCTCATCGGGAAGCCGACCTTTTACAAATAATCGCATTGAAAGAGCGTCACCCTAAGCTGGATATTGTGGTGTTATATGCCACTGAAGGTTGGAAAGTTGCTGATCAGCTCGCGGCAGCGAATATTTCAGTTATTTTGAACCCAGAGTCGAATTTGCCCTATGAATTCGATCAATTAGCGGCCACGATGGAAAATGCAGGTCGATTACAGAAAGCCGGTGTAACCATCGCGATTGGCATGAGCACCCACAATATTCGTTTAGCGACTCAGCATGCCGGTAATGCCGTATCCCACGGTCTGCCATACACCGCCGGACTTGCAGCGCTAACCATTAATCCCGCTAAGATATTGGGAATTGACAATAAAGTGGGAAGCCTGAGCAAAGGCAAACAGGCTGATTTAGTGGTCTGGTCTGGTGATCCTCTGGAAGTGGCAGAGGGCGCAGAAGTGGTCATTATTAATGGTGAACTCGTTGATATGACCTCACGTCAAACAAAGCTGCGTGATAGGTATTTACAGCCTGCTAGCGGCAAAAGCGTGCATTACATTAGACCATAGGGGTTGTTGGTAACAAAAAACCGAGCTGTTAAAAGGCTCGGTTTTTTTTCGTCAGTTTTACTTTACTTGTAAAGCCATTGACCACTAAGCTTGGGTATTGATCACTGAACCCACTCGCGAATTTGGCGTAGGGTTGTTGTCAGTTGATGATGATGATTGCGACGGCGATTCAAGCTCAACTTGTCGCTGTTGAGTGTCAACTTGTCGCCCTTGCTGTTGTTGGCTTGCTTGCGCCACTGCACTGCTAGATGAAGAACCTACTTCCATTTTTATACTCCTCGTTGCCGAAACCTATCATCAATATAGTACAAAAAATATCAGCATGCACATTCAATCAACATTGGGTTATTTAATCCATTGTTCTAATTGTTGTTGCATATAATCGGCAATCATCGGCTGCGCTTCTAAGTTAGGGTGGATGCCATCTTTTTGCATCAGTGATTTGTCTAAAGCAATTTCCTGTAAAAAGAAGGGTATTAAAGGTAACTCATTTTGAACGGATAGCTCAGTGAACATGCCCGTGAACATTTGGTTATACCGGCGTCCGTAATTCGTTGGAATTTGCATTTGTTGTAATATAACTGCTATGCCTTGTTGTTTAGCAGTATCAATCATTGCTTGAATATTGGTTTGCATTTTTTTTACTGGATGACCTTGCAATCCGTCATTCCCACCCAATTCAATGTATAAATGGGTGGGTGAGTGTTGTTCGAGCAATCTAGGTAGCCGTGCCAGGGCACCGTCAGTGGTTTCACCGCTAATTGCAGCGTTTACAACGTTTATACCTTGGTTTTGCCAAGCATTTTGTAACAAACTAACCCAACCTTGCTCTTGCGTTAGCCCATAAGCTGCGCTTAAGCTATCGCCCAATACCAGTATTTTTACCGGTTCTGGACCCTCTGCCTGTTGAGCGTGTAAGTGATCCGAAATACTCAGTAAAAGTATAACTATTAACCCAATATTGAACAGACGACTTCTGTTTCTTTTAAACCATAAGTGCACTATGACAACAACTCCAAATGTAATGATCGAAACTAAAAATATCACCAAAGTAGTAACTACGAGCGAAGGTGAACTTCAGATCCTTCAACCAATTAGTTTTAAAGTCAAGGCTGGTGAGTCAGTTGCTATTATCGGTGCGTCGGGCTCCGGTAAATCCACACTATTGAGTTTATTGGCAGGATTGGACCAGGTGACTGAAGGCGAGATTTTCTTAGGGGGATCACCTTTGCACTCTATGGATGAAGAACAAAGAGCTAGGCTGCGTGGCGAAAAAGTTGGGTTTATTTTTCAAAGTTTCATGTTAGTTCAGAGTTTAACGGCCCTTGAAAATATTATGCTACCGGCTGAAATAGCTGGCTTAGATAATGCCAAACAACTTGGACAAGATATTCTTGAACAAGTGGGTTTAGCCCACCGTGGTAACCATTATCCTAATCAATTATCGGGTGGAGAGCAGCAACGTGTGGCCATTGCTCGGGCATTTATTACTAAACCTAAAATTCTATTTGCCGACGAACCAACCGGTAACTTGGATGCTGCTAACAGTGAAAAAGTTGAGTCATTGTTATTTGAATTAAATAGAGATTCTGACACAACCTTAGTGTTGGTTACCCATGATCCTATTTTGGCCAAACAGTGCCAGCGTCAACTTAATATGCAAGGGGGCGTATTGACGGATGTTACCTCCACAGACGCACAATCAGCCCAACAGCAGCAGGCTAGTTAAGCATGAAATATGGATTTAATTTAGCTTGGCGATTGTTCAAGCACGAAGCGAAACGAGGCGAACTCACTATTATATTGTTTGCCATTATTTTATCCGTGGCAGCGGTCTTGTCTCTTTCCTTATTTAGTGAACGACTGCAAGGTGCATTAACCGCAAAATCAGCTGAGTTTATTGCTGCCGATAGACTATTGGAGTCTGACAAACCGGTCGATCCTAGCTGGATTTCAAAAGCCAAAGAGATGGGGTTAGATACTACCCAACAAGTTTACGCCCGCTCTATGGTGTTTGGTAACGAACAAATGACCTTAACCAGTCTGCGAGCCGCTGATGATGGTTACCCTTTGAAAGGCCAATTAAAAACCTCAACAGAGGCTTTCGGCTTAGGCGAAGTGACCAAACAATTACCCGCGACGGGAGAAGCGTGGGCTGAGTCTCTGTTGCTACAGAAACTAGCTTTAAAACTTGGAGACAAAATTG
Source organism: Aliiglaciecola aliphaticivorans (assembly GCF_054782055.1). NCBI lineage: Bacteria > Pseudomonadati > Pseudomonadota > Gammaproteobacteria > Alteromonadales > Alteromonadaceae > Aliiglaciecola > Aliiglaciecola aliphaticivorans. Next base: position 47,876 of record NZ_BAAGTF010000025.1, on the reverse strand, counting down.
AAGTAGGAGATAAAGAATTTACTTTAACCCGGGTGATAACCGATGTTCCTGATTCTGGCTTTAGTGTGTTTGGCGGCAATCCCAAGGTGCTGATTGGCCTGCAAGACTTAGCCGCTACACATATTACCGGTCCCGGCAGTAGAGTAGACTACACCTACTTTTTTGTAGGTAATAGCGCGGATTTAGATGATTATTATGATTGGTTACGCCCACAATTAAATCGCGAAATTCACTCTTGGCAATCGGTTGAGGATGATGACTCTCGATTGGGACGCTCGGTAGGCAGGGCCGAACAGTATTTTTTACTTGCTAGTTTGTTGGCAATTGTATTGGCTGCGGTATCGATTGCTGTTGCAGCGCAGCGTTATAGCCAACGTCATTACGATCCCGTGGCGATCATGAAAACCTTAGGGGCAAGTAAACAGTTAGTTCAACGCATCTACTTGTATCAAATATCCTTTATCACCCTGTTAGGGATTGTATTAGGCTCTATCGCTGGCTTCATCATTCAGCAATTGGTGGTTTTAGCCATTGCCGATAAAGTCAATGTGTCTATTGATGTGTGGCATTGGCGACCTCTGATCATTGCGGTCTTCACCGGCATGATCTGTGCGGTGTTATTCTCTCTTTATCCGTTATTAAAATTATTTTCGGTACCTCCTCTGCGAGTCCTTAGACGGGATTTAGGCGCGGGTATGAGTTCCCGTGTTTTGCAGTTTGCTGCCACGGGCTCAGCCATTTTGTTGCTCATGTGGGCCTACAGCCAGAATTTACAAATTAGCTTAATTTTATTTGTGTCTGGTATCGTTTTAGTTTGTGCGTTGTTAGCTATCACGTATGGGCTTATTGCACTGGGTAGAAAGCTCGGGCAGGGCAAAATGGGAGCATGGCAACTAGCTTGGGCTCGAATCAAACGGCGAGCCATGGACAACAGTGTGCAGCTGATCAGCTTTTCTGTGACCATTATGTTGTTGCTTGTGGTTTTGGTTATGCGTAACGACATGGTGTCACAATGGCGGGACCAACTGCCCGAAGGCACTCCCAACTATTTCATGTCAAATATTACCGAGCAACAACGACCAGGTTTAGAACAACATTTTACTCAATTAGGTGTTGAAACTGATGTTTTTTATCCTGTTGTGCGGGCAAGATTTGTATCCATTAATGGCGAAAAAATACGTACCGAAATTAGTAAAGAAGACGAAGAACAAAAAGACAGTGGGCGCAATGGCCTTGGTCGAGAAGCAAACCTAACTTGGAGTGACACACTTCAAAATGAGAATGAAATTGTTGCTGGAAAGTGGTTAGATGAATGGCAAACAGGTGACGAATATGGGGTATCTGTTGAAGAACGATTGGCTGATAGGTTAAATATAAAACTAGATGACAAACTGACATTTAATATTGGTAGTGAAGTGGTGAGTGTAACTGTCACTAGCCTGCGCAGTGTAAACTGGCAAACCATGCAACCGAATTTCTTTTTTGTGTTGCAGCCAGAAGCGATGCAAGGATATCTACCTACCTACATCACCAGTTTTCACGTTCCTACCCAAGATAAAGCAAAAATTGCCCAACTGATGCAGCCATTTTCCAGCGTTACGCTATTTGATGTAGACGCCAGAATTAATCAATTAAGAGACATAGTCGATCAGGTGTCAGTGGCGGTTGAGTTTATTTTAGTCTTGGTGCTAATTGCGGGTTCCTTGGTCTTAATTGCACAAGTTCAGGCTAGCATGGATGAACGTCAACAAGAGTTGGCAATTTTGCGTACCTTAGGGGCTAAGGGCAGCTTAATACGCGCCAGTGTGATTTACGAGTTTTTGATTATTGGCTCAGTGGCAGGATTGATGGCAGCATTCGCTAATGAACTGACGCTTTATCTGTTGCAGTCACAAATATTTGAAATGCAGGGTAAATTACATTTTGAGTATTGGATTATTGCACCCATTGTTGGAGCGGTCACAGTGGGATTGCTGGGTGCTGCAGGATGTTGGCGATTATTGGCATTGAATACCAGTCAGTTGTTGCGAAAAATGGTGTGATAACCTTATCCTTTGCCGTTACTAAAAAAGGGTTTCAATAGCCCTTTTTTAGTTATTTATTACCCAGTTGACCTTTGTTTTTTATTCTTTTGTACAGGATAGACACAGGGAAACAGAGTCAGAAAAACGCAAGGCATGGGGTTTATCTACTTCCGCCTCGGCATAAATCACCCAAGGGTGCTCGGCGGCAATTTCAAGTACATCAGAGGTCAATTTTTCCAATAAAGAAAAGCGGTTGTCTTCAACCAATTTGATAATGCGTTTGGTGATGGTTTTATAATTTAACGCATCTTCCATATCATCTGAGCCAGTGGCTTGTTCGGCATTATAGTGAATCTTAACATTTACGATAACGTCTTGTTTGTTCACTATTTCGTCTTCATTAATACCAATATAAGTGCGTAACCTTAGGTTTTTAATTCTGATAGTGGCTGGATTCAGCTTCATTTATTGTTACTTCCTTTAAAATCGCGAAATGTTGTTTAATCGTTGTGTTTTCAATAAGGCTATTATCTGCTAGTTTGTCAGCCAACATCAAATAATCCAATGTGAATCTGTATGGAAACTAAGTCGCCCACTGCGATTAAAGCAATATTAGTATTAGCCTGTGTTGTCATTATTTTAGCGGGAATTAAATCCGCCAGTGCAATCGTAGTGCCTTTTTTGTTATCAATTTTTATTGCTATGGCATGTCATCCAATCATCCATTGGGCATCTAAATATAGGGTGCCTCGTTGGTTGTCAGTCATACTAGTGATACTGCTCATTGTTATTTTTGGATTTATGTTAGCAGGTTTAGTGGGTAACTCCATGGCTGAATTTCGAGAAAACATTCCCCAATACAAACAACAATTAAGTGATGAGTTAGTTTGGGTTACGAGTAAGCTTGAGAGTCTTTTCAGTATAGAGGTCAATAGTGACTTGTTGGTTTCTTACTTAGATCCAGGAATAGCCATGAGTATGGCAACCAATATACTGACCAGCTTTGGAAGTGTATTGACTAATTTTTTACTGATCATACTTACTGTTGTGTTTATGTTATTCGAAGCCGATTCTGTGCCTAAGAAAGTACATATTGCCCTTGATGATCCTTCTATGAAAATTCAACAAATCGATAAATTTTTAGTTTCGGTTAAGAATTACTTGGTGATCAAAACCATTGTGAGTATCGGTACAGGAACCGTTATTGGCATTTGGTTATATTTCTTAGGGCTTGATCACTTTATGTTGTGGGCAGTGTTGGCGTTTCTATTAAACTACATTCCAAACATCGGATCTATTATTGCGGCTGTACCTGCAGTGCTGCTCGCATTTGTACAATTAGGTCCTGGGGTGGCGGGACTCACAGCCATTGGCTATGTGGTTACCAATACTGTGATGGGGAATGTGGTTGAGCCAAGATTTCTAGGTAGAGGCTTAGGATTATCAACCTTAGTGGTGTTTTTATCATTAATTTTCTGGGGCTGGTTATTAGGCACTGTGGGGATGCTGTTATCTGTGCCCTTAACCATGATCGTAAAAATAGCGTTAGAGTCTAATGAAGACAGTCGTTGGATTGCCATTTTACTCGATAGTGAAGATATTCCCGAAGAACAACAAGAATCCGAAGAGCTTAATCAGGCACCTGAGTAAAGGTCATTTCAATTCTGGCTCCACCTAGAGTGGAGTCAGTAATTTCCATTTTTCCATGGTAGGCAGAGATTAAATCGGTTACCACAGCCATACCAATACCTTGTCCTTCTTGATAGCTGTCTAATCGTTTTCCTCGATGCAGAAGCGCTTGCCGGTGTTGCGGTTCAATTCCCTTACCGTCATCTTCAACCGTTATACGCAATAGTTTATTAGTGTGTTGTGCAGAGACAATCACTTTTGACTTTGCCGCTTTGCAGGCGTTATCCATTAAATTCCCAAGTAATTCCAGTAAATCCGTTTGGTCGCCTCTAAATAGGCAATTTTCTGCTATCTGCGTACTAATTGTTAAACCCTTGTCAGCGTGGACTTTATTCATAGCAGCCTGCAATTTTTGTACAATCACTGACACTGAAACGGCTTGTTCCCAACCACTGCCAGCTCCGGCGACGGCACGTTTTAATTGGCGTTGAATGATATTATCTATTTGCGATAAAGGTTCACGGGCGGATGAGGGTAAATTAGGATTACCTGTTAGCACTGCTAGAGGAGTCTTTAAGCTATGAGCCAGATCACTAAGACTATTTTTATAGCGACTGCGCTGTTGCTGTTCGGTGTCGAGTAAATGGTTGATACTGCTCTTTAATTTTTCCAACTCAGGAGGATAGGTTTGTTGTAAGCGTTCAATATCACCTTCTTCGGTCTTTTTAATTTGTCGAATGAGCGCATTGATTGGACTTAACGCCATATTTAAACTGGCTATGAGTACAATTAACAATAGTAGCGCTAAAAAGCCAAGCCAATACCAAAGGGTATTTGAAAAGGTATCTCGTTCTTTTTCAAACGTGAGTTGATCTTGCACGATAAAAAAACTGACTGGAACATAATCAATATCGCCTTCAAATTCAGCAGTATAGGAATACAGAAAATAATCGGAGTGCAAGCTAAATTCGGTTAAAAATATTTCTTTACCAATAATGGGCGCATCTAACTTGGGTTGTTCAGACCAGTTTAAAGTGGATAACGATTGCCACACAATGTCATTGTTTATTTTGATAAATGCGTACAATCCAGAGCCAGGAATGTTGAGTTTGTCATTGAAGAGTTGTTCTGGCATTTCCGGTTCACCTTCGACCATTTCGAACTCAGAAATAAGGGTGAGGCTTTGGACACGCAGTTGTTCAAGCATGGATTGGCTAAGACTATCCGTATAGGCTTGTTCTAACGTCATTGCGCCTAAGGGAATAAAAAGTAGCAGTGCCAACAGAGCTGCAGCAAAACTTCTTAGGCGCAGAGATAACTTTATCATAACTCTCGATTAATTCGGTAGCCACGTCCCCGTAAAGTCTCTATGGGTTTGTATTGATTTTGTGGATCTAGTTTTTTACGTAAACGACCAACAAATACTTCAATGACATTGCTGTCTAAATCAAAATCCTGATCATAAATATGTTCGGTCAATTCAGTTTTAGACACCACTTTTTGCGGATTGAGAAAAAGGTACTCCAAAACCTTATATTCGTAGGCCGTTAGCTCCAGAGATTGGCCGTCAACCATCACTTCTTCGGCCGTTGTATCCAAGCTTATAGGGCCTTTTTCTATTAACGGATTGGCCTGGCCAGATGAGCGACGAATAAGGGCTTTTGCTCTGGCCAAGAGTTCTTCGTTATGAAACGGCTTGGTGAGATAATCATCGGCGCCAGCGTCAAGGCCTTCTACTTTTTCTTGCCACCGATCCCGTGCAGTTAAAATAAGAATTGGGCAAATCACATTGTTCTTTCTGGCATTTTTTATGACATCAAAACCATCTATGACGGGTAGTCCAATATCCACAATAGCAAGGTCATAAGGGTGCTCGGCCAGTAAATAACTGGCTTTAGCGCCATCATCGGCTAAATCGACGCTATAGCCATGCTGTTGCAGTAACTGATCTAATTGAGTTAACAGCCTACTATCGTCTTCAACTACAAGAATACGCATTATTTATCTCTACTACGTTGTTTGGTTATTTTACCTGAGCGTTTATCTACATCGACAGTGACGACCCGTCCGGTTTTTTGTAACACCTTTACCTTGTAGGTATTTTTGCTTTGGTTAACACGCAATACGCGGCCTCTAACCTTTTGCAACACTTTTTCTGCGGCTTGGGCTTTATCAATGCTGCTGTTTGATTTTTCTTGAGCTGACACTTGCCCGCCGAAACTAAGGGCAAATGCCATCAACAATAAAATCACGTTACGTCTAATGAGCACAATCAAAATGGGTTCCTGACTCGTTGGCGTTTAGTTAATGACAAAAAGTTTAATGTCTTTTCGGTGAAACCGTAACCCTGACTTTCACTGTATCACCTGGATGCGAACGCATAAAGGTCTCATAGGCTGCACCTCGATAACGATATTTTACGTCATAACCTTTGATTTTTCTTACTTTTTTTGAGGTTTGGTAAACTGTCTCACAGTGTTGAGTAACAGAGGTAGAGTACTGGGGTCCTTGGGCATGATTTCCAATTGCACCGCCTATCACAGCCCCTGCAATAGTGCTGCTTCGATTGTCGCCAATTACATTGCCGATAACGCCTCCAATCACCGCTCCTGCGACAGTTAAGTGAACACGTTGATGATTATTGTTGTTGTATCTAACCGTGCGTTTAACAGGATAGCATTGCTGCACAGGTTGTTTAACCGACGTGTATTGATAAACAGGGTTAACCTTAACGACTTTTGCATAGTCATAGCGACTATCGGCTAACGCTTGGGTAGCAGTAAAACCAAACAATAGAGTGGCAATTGAAATGCTTTTTAAATTTAACATTAGGTCTCTCCTTTAAAATCTTAGGTTCATAATAGGAGAGACTAACTGAACTATAACTGAACTAATCCTTATCCTTAAGTTAAGTTTTGTGGTTTTACACTGACTGACTATTGCCTTTTTGTAGGGGATTCACGCAAGTAGCTGAAATCGTGCTGCTTCTGTTGTTGGTATAAATGTGAATTTCTAAATCCATATTTCTTAATTTGTACCACAGTTCTAGCTTGTCCGCACTTGGGCAAATAATTTGTTGTAGATACTGTTGTTGCACGTTTTTGGCTAAATCGAGTTTTTGTGGAATTTTAATGAACGCTCTAACTTCACCAAAAGAGGTATTCGATCCCTGATAGTGCCAATCTCCCAAATGTAATGCTGAGTAGAAGGTTCGGTCCACGGTTTCCAGTGTTTGTGGATCTGCTTGATAGCTGTCTTTATCGGCAAATCGTACAATTTTCATGGAGAAAAGTTGGTTACAAGCAGAAATACTCAAGAGGATCACACACAGTAACGCAGCTCGTTTAACTAATTTAAGTGTAAATTTACCTGTTTGTTTCATTAACCAAGCCCCCGTTGTTACACAGGATATCGGCGTCGATATAAAAACCTTGAATGGGCTGAGAGGCTAAGTAATTGCTTTGTGTATATTAACCTAGGGTTAGCTATGTAGGAGAGACTGACACTTGAGGCTTAATCGAAGTTGACCTTTTTTCGCAAAGATTTGGTTTTTCCTGCTTTTTTCTTGCTTTCTACCCGTCTAATTTGTGATGACTTGGTGGGTTTAGTGGCGCGTCTAGGTTTAGGTTTTTCACCGGCTTTCTTAATAATTTCAATTAAACGGGTAATGGCGTCCTCGCGGTTTTGCTCTTGAGTACGGTAATTTTGCGCCTTTATTACTAGAATGCCGTCGTTGGTAATACGACTGTCATTGCTGTTGAGTAAACTTGTTTTGTAGAACTCTGGCAATGTAGAGGCGTTAACGTCAAAACGTAAATGAATTGCACTGGAGACCTTATTGACGTTTTGGCCGCCAGCACCTTGGGCACGAATAGCACTCATTTCAAACTGATCGTCAGATATGCTCAGATGTTCTGTAATGTCGATTCGTGCCATGCTTTTTTACCTAGGGTAATGTTTGTGAAAACGGTTTAACCACCACATTTTTAAACACGCCAGCGCCAATGTAGGGGTCTGTATCTGCCCATTGCTGGGCCGCGTCTAAACTATCAAATTCAGCGATGATCACGGAACCTGTGAATCCAGCTTCCCCTGGAGTCGGGCTATCTATGGCAGGGCAAGGACCGGCAACCACTAAACGGCCTTGTTGTTTAAGGGATTCTAGTCTTTCTAAATGGGCCGGGCGGACGCTTAGTCTAAGGGGCAAACTATTGGCTACGTCTTCTGCGTAAATCACATACAACATTGAATTATCCTTCTTATCAAATCTGTTATTTATGGGTAGCGGCTTTCATGTCAGCAACAAAGCTAGCAAGTTGTTCTAGCATTTTACTCGGGTTTTCGAGATTTTGTTCGATTATATTCACTGTGGCCGAACCCGAAATAGCACCGGCAGCACCCGCGGCAATGGCCTCTGAAACCTGTTCAGGTTTGGATATGCCAAAGCCCAATAAAGGCGGTGCAACTTGGTATTGGGTCAGCTTAGCAATTAATTCATCGGCTGGGATTGTGGCTGCAGTCTCTGCACCTGTCACGCCGGCTCTGCCGAGTAGATAAGTGTAACCTGAGGACTTTTGACCAATCTCAGCCAAGGTTTCATCACTGGCGTTTGGCGGTGCTATTAGTATCTGATCAATATTATTACCCTTAGCGATGTCTATAAATCGTTGAGCTTCACGAAGGGGAACATCCGCGATAAGAATGGAATCAACACCAGCAGCGTTTGCGGCTTGATAAAATTCAGACAAGCCTTTTTTGATGACCAGGTTGCTATATAACAAAAGCCCAATGGGAACATCCGGAAATAGCTCGCGAATTTGTTTAATCACAGCAAAACAATCTGATGGCGTAATTTTATTATTCAGGGCGCGAATACTGGCTTTTTGAATCGTTGGACCATCGGCGATAGGATCAGAATAAGGAATTCCTAGTTCCAGGGCATCAGCACCACTTTCTACTAATGTTTTTATGATATTAAACGACGTTTTTTTGTCTGGATCACCAAGCATGACGAAGGGCACAAAGGCACCTTGATTATCTTTATTTAGGCGTTCAAACATGTTGTTATAACGGCTCATTCTTGCTCTCCCAATATGTTATAAACGTGGGTTAAATCTTTATCACCCCGGCCAGATAAGTTCACCACTATGATGGTTTCCTCTTCTGCTTCATCTGCCATATTGAGGGCGTGGGCAAGGGCATGGGAAGACTCTAGGGCTGGAATAATCCCTTCTTTACGTGCTAATAACTGGAATGCATTTAGTGCTTCATCATCTGTCACTGCGGCGTATTCCGCACGACCAATGTCATGTAAGTGAGCATGTTGAGGGCCCACGGCAGGGTAATCTAAACCTGCAGAAACCGAATAGGATTCTTCAATCTGGCCGTCGTTATCTTGCATAATATAGCTGTATGCTCCGTGCAATACTCCTTTGCTACCTGTGCATATGGCCGCACCGTGATCCGGTGTGTGGATCCCTTTACCGGCAGGTTCAACACCCACTAAGCGTACTTCGGGCTCATCAATAAAATCAGCAAACATACCGATGGCATTAGAGCCTCCACCTACGCAGGCGACAACCGCATCGGGTAAACGGCCTTCTTTTTCCATGATTTGAGCCCGGGTTTCTTCACCAATCATGCGATGAAACTCGCGAACTATGGTCGGGAAGGGGTGAGGTCCAGCTGCAGTGCCGAGCAAATAATGGGCTTTATCGTATGTTGCCGACCAATCACGCATGGCTTCATTTACCGCATCTTTTAAGGTACCTGAACCAGCATTTACGGGAATCACTTCCGCGCCCATTAAGCGCATCCGAAATACATTAGGTGCTTGACGTTCAACATCTTTTGCGCCCATGTAAATCCGCGCTTTTAACCCCATCAGTGCACAAGCTAATGCGGTTGCTACGCCGTGTTGTCCTGCGCCTGTTTCTGCGATCACTTCGGTTTTACCCATACGCTTAGTTAAAATAGCTTGGCCTAACACTTGGTTGGTTTTATGGGCCCCACCATGTAATAAGTCTTCACGCTTTAAATACAGTTTTACTTTGGGGTTGCTCACCAAATTTTTCGTCAGGGTCATGGAGGTTGGACGACCTGCATAGTCTTTGAGCAGACCATTGAACTCTTCTACGAAACTAGGATCATTCTGTGCGTCGATAAAGGCTTGTTCGAGTTGATCTAATGCTGGTATGAGCAATTCTGGTACATACATACCTCCATACTCGCCAAATTTACTGTCTAAGTGATTCATATTGCTCTCTTTTCTTTAATATCTATTTAAGCTAATTAGTTGTCTATTGGCTATTGTTTAAAACTGGCTGAATTAAACCTCAATGCTGAGTTAAACTTCAGTAGCGGCGCAATAGATCAAATAATTGGCTAATCTTTTGCTGATCTTTAATGCCAGGGGCAGTTTCTACTCCTGAGTTTGCATCAAGTCCTAATACTTTTGTGGTTCGCGCTTGTTGAATGTTTTCAGGTTTCAGCCCGCCAGCTAACATCACATTATTGTTGTCTGGTAATTGGGATAACAGATGCCAATCAAATTGCTGGCCAGTGCCACCGGATTGTTTGCCCACCTTACAATCGAGTAAAAACCTATCAACAGATACTAAATCCATAACAGGTAACTCATCAGTGACGCCAAATGCTTTCCAAATTTCACAGTTAGGGGTTAATTGGGCACGTAAGTTATCAATAAAGCTCTGTTCTTCGTGTCCATGTAATTGAACTGCGGCTAAGTCTAATTGATGGGCATATTCCACTATCTTGTCGACTGTTTCGTCTACAAAGACCCCCAGATAATGAAAGGGTGCACCGGCAACAATCTTTTTTGCTTGCTCAAGGGAAATTGCTCTGGGAGACTTTTCAGCAAAGATTAAACCTCCATAGGTTGCGCCACTGCTGGCAATAAACCGGGCATCCTCTACCTTTGTAATGCCGCATATTTTAACATCACCATAAATCAGCTTTTTAACTGCACGGGTAACATCGACTTCTTCCATGACGGAACTGCCCACTAAAAAACCGTCAACCAGAGGGGCTAAACGACGGACATCTTTATTGCTATAAATACCAGACTCAGAAATCACAACGCATTCATGATCACTTTGTTTAATCAGTGGAACTAACTTTTCAGTGGTGGCTAAATTGGTACTCAAATCACGTAAATCACGATTATTGATACCAATGATTTTAGCACCTAAGGCTAAGGCTCTATGCACTTCTTCTTCATTACTGACTTCTGTCAAAACATCGAGTTGATAGTCATCGGCTAAGGCTGCAAGTTCAGCGTATTCTTGATCATTAAGCACCGATAACATAAGTAGCACTGCATCGGCATTGTGATGTCGCGCTAAATATATTTGATAAGGATCCACAAAAAAATCTTTATTTAAAACGGGTTGGCTGACACGAGCTCGTACATATTCTAAATATTCAAATTTACCCTGAAAATACTTTTCATCGGTTAATACTGAAATACATGCGGCATATGGGCCGTAGGCTGCAATAATTTCATCAAGGTTGAAATCGTCGCGGATCAATCCTTTAGATGGAGAGGCTTTTTTGCATTCAAGTACATAACCTGCATTGGGCTGTGACAAGGCTTGATAAAAACTGCGATCCGACGGCGTTAACCCGTCTTTAAAGGACGACAGTGGCAGATCTAACTTGCGCTGCACCAATTCTTCACGTTTATTAGCGCATATTTTTTCTAGTACATTTGCCACTTATTGCCCTCCTTGTTGACTAATCTGGGCAGCCGCTAAAATAGTATTAAGAGGGAGTTTGGATTGCATGGCGTCTAGCGCCATTTTAGCCCCTTGTTCATAGGTGGATGCTAACCCTGTTAATTTCAATAGCGCAGCTGCATTCATGGCTACCGCAGATTGATGGGCGATCTGACCTTTGCCAGTTAATACGGCTTCTATCAGTGCCTTATTTTCTTCAGGCTCGCCCCCTTTAATACTCTCAAGGGAGTGCTCTTGCAGACCAAAATCAGCTGGCGTTAATGTGAATTGATTAATTTCTCCATTCTTAAGCTCGGCCACTTGAGAAGGACCGTGCAAGGCCAATTCGTCCAAGCCACTACCGTGAACCACAAGGGCGTCTTCATACCCTAACAATTTTAAGGTTTTAGCAAATGGCATTACCCATTCAGGGGCGTAGACACCTATCATCATATGACTGGGTTTCGCTGGGTTCGCTAAGGGCCCCAATAAATTAAACAAAGTTCGTGTTTTAAGGGTGGTTCTAACGGGCATCGCAAATCTAATTCCAGCATGGTAATTAGGAGCAAATAAGAAACATAAGTTGGCGTCATCCAAGCAGTTTCTTGCAGTCTGTGGGCTCATACCGAGATCCATACCAAATTCTCGAAACAAATCAGCCGAACCGGATTTACTTGATACACTGCGGTTGCCATGTTTTGCCACTTTTACCCCGCAACTGGCGGCAACAATAGCCGCTGCTGAGGAAATATTAATGGTATTGTGACCATCCCCGCCGGTTCCAACAATATCGGCAAAAGGATATTCAGGGCGAGGGAAGGGCGCGGCGTTATTGATTAACGCTGCTGCTGCGCCAGCAATTTCTGCAGGCTTTTCACCTTTTATTTTCAACGCGGTTAACATGGATGAAATCACGATGTCATCTAACTCACCCGTTACCACCAATGAAAATAATGCTTCGCAATCTTGCTGAGATAAATCTTGACCCTGGTATAACGATTCCAAGTGGGAAAGTGTATTGATAGTCATGTTTATGCCTTTTGCGTTAAATAACGAATACTTTGTTCAAGAAGTTGACTGCCATGGGATGTCAAAATGGATTCAGGGTGAAATTGGAAGCCCAACATTCTATCGGCAGGATGATACACACACATGGGAATACCTTCAAAGTTGGCAATCACTTTTAATTCAGTGGGAATGTCACTCACAACTAGCGAATGATAGCGCGCCACCGGCAGTGGGTTTGATAAACCAGCGAAAAGAGCACTATTGTCATGTTGAATATAAGACGCTTTGCCATGCATAACTTGTTCTGCTCTTACGACCTGTCCACCGTAAGATTTGACAATGGCTTGATGTCCTAAACAAATTCCCAAGACTGGGAATTGCCCTTTGATTAACCCAATCAGGTCAAGCAAACAGCCCGCTTGTGACGGTTCACCTGGTCCAGGTGATAACAAGAGTAACACTTCTGAATCTTGTGCTTTTTGTTGCATCTGAGCATAGATCAATTGGGCCGAAACCGAATTTCGATAAATGATCAAATTCATTCCCATAGTGCGAAGTTCATCTACGAGGTTGTAGGTAAAGGAATCATAGTTATCTAGTAGGAAAACACTAACTGGACGACTCATAAATTGTTCTCCTTGGTGTGGGAACTGATAATCGCGGTGATCACCGCTTGTGCTTTTCCGCGAGTTTCATCTGCTTCAGATTGGGGATCAGAATCGTAAACCACGCCAGCGCCAGCTTGAATATAGGCAATATCGTTTTTGACAAATGCAGAACGAATAACAATGCAGGTATCCATGTCGCCATAACCGTTTATATACCCTACGGCGCCACCATAACTACCTCGACGCTTTTTCTCTACTTCTCGTATTAGCGATGCGGCACTGACTTTAGGCGCACCCACTAAGGTGCCCATGTTCATACAAGCTGCATAAGCGTGTAAGGCATCTAAGTCACCTCTTAATTGGCCGACAACTCGGCTGACCAAATGCATTACATGGGAATATCGATCAACTTTAAGCAAGTCTTTTACGAAGCGAGTACCAGGTTGAGACACTTTAGCCACGTCATTTCGTGCTAAATCCACTAGCATCAAATGTTCTGCTTTTTCTTTTTGATCTTCGCGAAGGTTAAGTTCAATGCGGCTATCCAAGTCCACATTGATACTGCCGTCTGTATGTTTTCCTCTAGGACGTGTACCGGCTATGGGATAAATTTCAATTTGATTGGACTGTTTATCGTATTTTAAAGCTGACTCAGGCGAGGCTCCAAACATACAAAAATCATCATCTTGCAGGAAAAACATATAAGGGCTTGGATTTTGTTTCTTTAAATTTGCATAGGCTGCATAAGGTGCGGTGCAAGGTAATTTGAAGGTACGAGAAGGAACAACTTGGAAAATATCTCCGGCCAGAATATGTTCTTTAAGGTTTAACACGTCCTGCTTGTATTCTTCATCGGATTTATCAACTTCCAACTTCATTGCAGTGGGCTCTGGTGCGGCTTGAACTGACTTGGTTTCGAGTTGGTTTAACTGACTAATGGTTTCTTCTAATTGTTGACTGACGGCAAAGTAGCTATTGCTTACATGTTGACCACTAAAGACGGTGCTGATAATTTCTGTGGTTTGTAGTTGGTGGTCTATTACCAGTAATGATTGGGCTAAATAGAACACAAAATCAGGACAAGTATTTTCGCTTTCTGGTACATCCGGCAAGGTTTCGAAGCTGGCCAGTAAATCGTAAGCGAATGCGCCGCCTAGGAATAAATTTTGCGGATGTTGGCGCAAGCATTGAATATTTTTGATAATCAAACGTAGGGCATCAAACACCGCCGGTGCCTTTAATCGTGCGTCTTCATCAAGGTTTGCATCAGGTAGGGAAAAGGTCAGGGTGAGGGCGTTATTTTTAGGGTCTGCTGTGGCGGTTACACCATCGGCAATATGTTCTTCAAACAACGGCAATACAGATATTCCATTGTCGTTTAGCCCTTGGATAAAAACGGAGTGACCATGACAGGTTAATTTTAATGCAGCGTCTAATAAGATTAAACTCTTTAAGTTATCTTTGCTGTCGATTTCTGCCGACTCAAGTAATAACGTATTTGTTTTATTGTGACATAACTGCTGATAGGCACTGAGTGGATCAGCTACGTAAGGTCCATGTTTAACAATGGTTTCGGCAATTCCGGGTTTTTCACTTAGTTGAGTTAAACTCATGTTTCACTTCTCAAGTTTGATTTTAATTTTAACGCGTTTGCGGGCAGATACGAAAAAGGCCCGATAAACGGGCCTCTTAATAATTATTTGCTCACACAAACACTCACAGCCCGCTAGTTAGGGATGTGCCACCACCAGATTTTGCTATTTGTGGAAAAAGTTGTGTGTGTCATTTGTTTTATTTCACTCTGTATATCGTAATTTTGCCCAAATTGAGGCTATGATTCGACTTTTTAGGGGATTTATTCAACTCCCAAGGCATTTAACCTGAATATTTTCTGACGTTTAACATATAATAGCGCCAGTACCCTTATAGAAGAAAACAATTCGCTCGTTGTGTCAATACATCAGACGATAAAAAGTTTAAAATTGCCCAATTAAAGCGTTATAAGATAGAAGTCATGAAAATAGATTTGCATTGCCACAGTAGTTATTCAGATGGTCGACTGACTCCCCAGGAGTTGCTAGATCGCGCTCACAATATGCAAGTGGATGTGCTGGCATTAACGGATCACGATACCGTTGAAGGAATTCAAGAACTAAGAAATCATCAGCAACAATGTAAACGAAAATTAACCGTGATTGCTGGTGTTGAATTGTCAACCAGTTGGCATGGGTTTGATATTCATATTGTTGGTTTGAACGTGGATGATAGCGACCCTGTTTTTTTATCGCGACTAGATAGTCAAAGTCAAAGTAGAGAGTTGCGAGGACAAAAAATCGCCCATAAATTAGAAAAAGCCGGTGTACCTGGCGTATACGAGGTTGCAAAACGTCTCGCAGGAATAGGACAAATTACTCGTGCGCACTTTGCACAAGCACTGGTTAAACTTAATGCCGTCAATAGCCTTGATGATGCCTTTAAAAAATATCTAGGCAAAGGCAAAAAAGCCCACGTTAAACCTGAATGGATAAGTATCCCTGAGGCAGTGAGCTGGATCCAGGAAGCAGGTGGACAAGCGATTTTAGCCCATCCTGGACATTATGATATGACAGCAAAATGGCTGCGTCGGTTAGTTGCAGAATTTAGTCAAGGGGGGGGTGATGGTATTGAAGCCAATCATATGCATTTGGCAGCCACTAAACGAGAACTGTTAGTGGAATTAGCCATCGAACATCAACTGTTGGCGTCAACCGGCTCGGATTTTCATTATCCAAGTCGTTGGACAGAGTTAGGTAAGAGTTTAGCCATATCAGAGCGCTTAACACCGGTTTGGCATGACTGGAAAAACTTGACAATGCAACAATAGATTAGGGAATTAGCGAAAACTTATGAGTCAGTATTTTTATGTTCATCCAGATAATCCTCAGCAACGGCTATTGCGCCAAGCCTGTGAAATTATTCGAAGTGGTGGTGTGATTGTTTATCCCACTGATTCTGGTTATGCCATAGGATGCCAAATGGAAGACAAGGCGGCACTTGAACAAATTTGTCGAATACGACAAATTGGCAAGCAGCATAATTTCACACTTATGTGTCGTGATATGTCAGAGTTGTCAAATTATGCACGGGTTGACAATACCGCCTTTCGACTAATTAAAAATAATACGCCCGGACCATACACCTTTATCCTTAAGGCCACAAAAGAAGTACCAAAACGGTTGCAGAATCCCAAACGAAAAACCATTGGGATCCGAGTGCCTGATAACATTATCGCCTTACAATTATTGGAAGAATTAAACGAACCCTTAATGTCGACCACATTAATTTTACCAGGTGAAACCCAAGCTGAATTTGATCCCGAAGATATTAGGGACAAATTAGAACGCCAGGTTGAATTGATTATTAACGGTGGATACTTAGGGGAGCAACCCACAAGTGTCATCGATATGTCTGAAGGCGGGATTGAGATAATCCGTGAGGGCAGCGGCGATACTAGTGTTTTTGGTTGAGTTGAAATAACCTATGACCCAAGAGTCAGCACCGAATAAGCCGCCTATTCAACAGCCGTTGCCACTGGCTTTTGTCAATGGCGAGGTAATGATTGATAAACCGGAAGATTTGTATATTCCACCGGATGCATTGGAAGTTATTTTAGAAGCATTTGAAGGGCCACTTGATTTACTTTTATATTTAATACGCAAACAGAAATTCGATATCGTTAATTTACCTGTATTACAAATTACTCAGCAGTACATGGAGTATGTTGAGGTAATGAAAGAAATAAAACTGGAGCTTGCCGCTGAATATTTATTGATGGCTGCTATTTTAGCCGAAGTGAAATCACGACTATTACTCCCTAAACGGGCAGATGTTGATGAAGACGAAGATGATCCAAGAGCGGAATTGATACGACGTTTACAGGAATATGAGGCAATCAAAATTGCGGCACAAGAAATGGACGCTTTGCCGCGAATGGAAAGAGATGTATTTACCGCTAGTGCCGAGCCAAACGAGCAAGTTGCACCCATAAAAATACAGCCGGAAGTCAGCCTTCAAGATTTGGTGCTGGCATTTCAATCGGTGATGAAAAAAGCCAAGGCCTTTGAACATCATCAAATTGAACGAGAAGTGTTGTCGACTCGAGAACGTATGAGCAGGATTTTAGAATTGTTGAATAATCATAATTATCTTGGCTTTGAAACTTTATTTTTAGTCTCCGAGGGAAAAGCGGGCGTGGTGGTGACTTTCTTAGCAATATTAGAATTGGTAAAAGAGAGTTTAGTTGAGTTGGTACAAGCACAACCTTTTAGTCAAATACATCTAAAGTTACGTGAAGCAGTAGAGGATGCATGGCAAGGCTAACCCATGAACAATTGAAACAAATTGTTGAAGCTGCAATTTTTGTTGCTGATCAGCCATTGAGCAAAGAAAAATTGCAATCTACAGTCTTGGACGGATTGAAAGTGTCGAATAAAAAACTCGATGCGGCATTAGCCGAACTCACTTTGGATTATGCGCCACGGGGTATACAACTGATTGAAGTCTCCTCTGGTTTTCGTTTTCAATCTGTAGATAGCTTAAGCCCTTGGCTAAGTAAATTATGGCAAGAACAAGCCCCTCGATATTCTCGCGCCCTTTTAGAGACATTGTCTTTAATTGCTTATCGACAGCCTATAACGCGAGGGGAAATAGAAGATGTACGCGGGGTTTCAGTAAGTAGTCATATTATTAAAACCTTAACGGAACGGGAATGGATCAAGGTGGTTGGCCACAAAGAAGTACCAGGCCGACCGTCGCTCTATGCGACGACAAAAGGGTTTTTAGACTATTTTGGCGTAAAGAGTTTAGCGGATCTACCTCCCATGCAAACCATTGAAGTGCTTCCAGAATTGGAGCAGCAACAACAAGATGAACAGCGACTAAAAACCGTGGCTGAACAAATAGAATCAGATACAGTGTCTCAAGATTCAGCGTCAGATTTGGCTGAACTAGGACCCAATAAAGAGCAATTACATTAATGAGTGAAAAACTGCAAAAAGTACTAGCAAACGCTGGTCAAGGCTCCCGTCGTGAGATGGAAAAATGGATAGAGCAGGGACGAATTTCGGTAAACGGTAATGTCGCTACTTTAGGAGATCGTGTTGAAATTACCGATCAAATTAGAGTAGATGGCCAGTTACTAACCTTGGCGCAAGAAAAGCCGGTTTGCCGTGTGCTAATGTACAATAAACCAGAAGGTGAGTTGTGTAGCCGTAAAGATCCCGAAGGACGGGCTACGGTATTTGACCGCTTGCCGAAAATAACCAATGGCCGCTGGATTGCGGTAGGGCGTTTAGATATTAACACCAGTGGTTTATTATTATTTACCAATGATGGTGAGTTGGCTAATCGATTAATGCACCCTAAGCACGAAATTGAACGAGAATATGCCGTAAGAGTGTTTGGGGAAGTGGATGAAAAAGTCATATCGCAGCTTAAAAAAGGGGTAGAACTAGAGGATGGTGTCGCTAAATTCACAACTATTCGAAGACGCCCCGGTGACGATGAAAGTCTGAATTCTTGGTATAGCGTCACATTGTCTGAAGGACGCAATCGCGAAGTAAGACGTTTGTGGGAATCCCAGGGTATGCAAGTCAGTCGCTTAATTAGAGTAAGCTATGGCGGTTTAGAGTTACAAAAACGCTTACCACAGGGGGGCTGGATAGAATTGACTTTAGAAGACGTGAATCCGTTACGCCAATCCGTGCAGCTTCCTAATGAAACCGAAAGTTTGATCAATGAAAAGCGTAATAAGCTCGACCACGTGCGTATTAGTCGTATGCGACGTTCAGTCAAAAAACACAAATTGAATAAAAACTTAAAAAGAAGAAAGTAAGCATTCAAAAATTACCAAGAAAGCACCTTATGACTTGATTCTAAGGTGCTTTTTTATGGCTTTGAACCACTTACAAAGAAACAATCAATAATCCAATGGAACATCCTAAGCCCACTGACCACACCAAACTTCTCAATATGTGTATATCTAACCAATAACAAAGGGCATAGATAAGCCGCGAGATAACAAATCCAATCGCTAAATACTGTGCAATATCACCTACATTTCTTGTGATCAACGCTGTTAATGCGCCGGGGATAAACATTATTAGTGCTTCAAAGCTATTTTCATGGACTGCGCGAGCTCGTGCGCCAAAACCGGTGAGTTTGCTTTGTTGGTCTCTTGGGGTTCGATTGTCATATCCGCCCATCTTATTTTGAGCATAGGCTAGGGGGGCTTTAAATAGAATGGGCATAACAGTGGCAATAATTAAACAGATGATTATGGTGTTCATAGAGTACTCGACTCGCTAAAAATTCTGAGTGTAATTTCAGATTAACATTTTCACCTTTGAATAAACAAACGGATATTCAATTTGCCCTGTTTATACGTCGTTTTTTAGGATTAAAAGACGATGTAAAAAAATGGCCGCTTCCTTAAACATTGAGAGCGGCCGAAGAGTCGGGAATGACATTGGGTACGATAAAAAGGGTGATTTACTTGTCGTTGTCGAATTGAAATTCAATTTTATTGAGCAATTGCGCATCATCAATATTGAGCTCAACTTCACGATACAGAATGATTTGGCCGGTTACGGTTGCACCTTGTTTTATACTTAAAGTCGGCACCGAATGCTTGCTGTTGTTACTCTTGTGGAAAATAATGTCTCCAAGCACTTGGGTATTATTGGTAAGTAGCATATTTCCAGTGTGAGTGCGCAATGAGCCTTCCACTAGAACACCATTTAGGGTGATATCGCCATTCATGGTTTCAACATCTTCTGCGACCTTTGAAGAGGTTTGCAAGCTGATATTACCGTTTACAGCCTTGACAAAACTGGCGCTGCTAAAATGCTGTTCAGCTTCAATGTCGCCATTTACTGTATTTGCGTTTTGAACAGATACATATGCGCCCATTTTGATACTGCCATTGACGGTGTCGACGCTACGAGCTGTGACGTCATCATGTAATTGAATGCTGCCGTTTACGGAGCTAACATTAGATACATGTTTACCTTGAGAAACTTCCAAATCTCCATATACGCTGCTTACACTATTGCCATGTGAGGTATCGTTACTTCCTCCCCCAACATGAATAATACAACCTGACAAAAACAAGACAGTAGAGCTGACGATTATGCCTTGTGAGAGTACTTTGAATGAATTCGCGATAAACATAATATTCCTAAGTAAGAGTAATTTTGCTAGTTTGAGTAATATTTTTGACAGAAGTTGC
Organism: Aliiglaciecola aliphaticivorans; assembly: GCF_054782055.1. Lineage (NCBI taxonomy): Bacteria > Pseudomonadati > Pseudomonadota > Gammaproteobacteria > Alteromonadales > Alteromonadaceae > Aliiglaciecola > Aliiglaciecola aliphaticivorans. The sequence continues at coordinate 27,604 of NZ_BAAGTF010000025.1, read as the reverse complement.
AGAACTCAGGCCAAGATTTTAGTGTTTTGATTTTTAAAGAGTTTTTAAATTTATCAAGTGGTGTGATCTATTTTTGTTGGCAAAATAACAATCAATTGGTCAATTAGCTATATAGCTTAGTGATTTTAACAACGGAGTTGACAGCACTAATCTATGCAAGCTCCAACATCCAACATCAGGCGTCTGAAGGTTGGATGATAGAGCCATATCCTTGGCGAGTTTTCATTGATTTTGCATACTGTTAGGTCACTTTTTCTCTAATAAAGTGATCAAACTGGACGTGTCAAATCTTCCTCCACCATTGGCTTGAACCTGGCTATAAAACTGATCGACTAAGGCTGTGAGTGGTAAATGTGCGTTTGATACCCTTGCTTGATCTAACACAATACCCAGATCTTTACGCATCCAATCTACAGCAAAGCCAAAATCAAATTGGTTGTCTAACATTGTACTTGCACGATTGTCCATCTGCCACGATTGAGCCGCACCTTTGGAAATGACTTCGACTACTGCTTCAGCATCTAAACCATTTTGTTTAGCAAAGTGTAAAGCTTCAGATAGGCCTTGTACCACGCCAGCGATGCAGATCTGATTGACCATTTTAGCCATTTGCCCACTGCCCACTGGACCTAAACGCTTTTGCATTTTTGCGTAACATCGAATTAGCGTTTCAATTTTTTGATACGTATCGGGATCAGCACCTACCATTACCGTGAGGGAGCCACTTTGGGCACCGGCTTGACCACCAGAGACTGGCGCATCGGCATAACCGATATTCTTTGACTTGGCTATTTCCGACAATTCCTGAGCAACAGCAGCAGAAGTAGTTGTATGATCAACAAAAATACTGCCCGTCTTCATCGATTTAAATGCGCCTTCACCACCTATGGTCACTTCGCGCAAGTCGTTGTCGTTACCAACACAAGCAAACACCACATCTTTGCCTTTTGCCGCATCTTCAGGGGTTAACGCTTTGTCACCTTTATACTCTGCTAACCATAGATCTGACTTGCTTTCAGTGCGATTGTATACAGTCACTTTGTGACCAGCATTAGCCAAAAATCCTGCCATAGGAAACCCCATGACACCTAAGCCAATAAAAGCGATATTAAGAGAGTGTTCTTGGTTTGACATTGGAATTCCTTGTAATATTAAGCTTGTTTGGAGCTGATCAGTGTTTCCTCAGCCTTTTTTGTTTTCAGGCCGCGACTGGATTCTAAAACATATGATTTAGGCATGAAACATTCCACTGAAGACTCCTGCATTTCTTTTTCAAATTGTTCAGGATAATCATCGGTTAATAGACAGCCTTTCACAAGGCTGGGATATATCTCATCGTAGCGCTTAATTTCTGTTTGGCTTATGCGTCGATAGATGTGTCCTCTATTGATGGAACGATAGTCAGATAATCCTGCAGAAGAGACGATGTCTAAGGTGGCGTGAACCGTTTCCTGGTGATAGCGAGCGACTCGTTGTGCTTTATCTTCAACTACGATCCCCTTAGCTAGATGTTTATTCTGGGTCGCAATGCCAGTGGGACAATGATTTGTGTTGCAAACTAAACTCTGCACACAGCCTAACGCCATCATCATGCCACGAGCGCTATTACATATATCTGCCCCTACGGCGATATTTCGTACCACGTGAAATCCGGTAAACGCCTTACCACTGGCTATAACTTTGATATCTTTTTTAAGATCAAATCCTTGTAGAATATCGCAAACATACACCAGCGCTTCCCGCAATGGCATGCCCACTGAGTTAGAGTATTCCAGTGGCGCAGCACCTGTTCCGCCTTCCCCTCCATCGACGGTAATGAAATCCGGTTTGATGCCGCTTTGAAGCATGGCTTTACACATGGCCACAAATTCACTTTTTTGACCAATACAGAGCTTAAATCCAATGGGTTTTCCGCCGGATAAATCTCGTAACTGTTGAATAAAGTCCATCATTTCAAGGGGGGAGGAAAACGCACTATGCCCTGGAGGTGAGTCAACTCGTGTACCAGGTTCGACTAACCTTATTCGAGCTATTTCAGGGGTGTTTTTGTCCGCAGGAAGAATACCGCCATGACCCGGTTTAGCACCTTGAGATAGCTTAATTTCAATCATTTTAATTGACTGTTGCTGAGCTACTCGTTGAAAAGCCTCTGGCGCAAACTTCCCCTTATTGTCACGGCATCCAAAATAGCCTGTACCAATTTGCCATACAAGATCGCCGCCATTTTCGAGGTGGTAAGGGCTCACGCTGCCTTCTCCGGTATTGTGATAAAAATTACCCAGTTTAGCCCCTTTATTTAAGGCACGAATAGCATTGGCACTTAATGCCCCAAAACTCATGGCGGAGATATTAAAAACACTGGCTTCATAAGGCTGTTTACAATCCGGTCCACCTACCTTAACTCTGGGTTCTTCCTGTGTTTCATCATAATGTATAGCGCTCACTGAATGACTGATCCATTCGTAACCTACATTTTGTGTATGCAATTTGGTTCCGTAGGGCAGGGAATCTAACTGTCCTTTTGCACGCTGGTAAATGACGGAACGAAACATTCGGTTAACGGGTACACCATCGGTTTCTGATTCAAAAAAATATTGACGTAAAAAAGGTCGAATATCTTCCATTAGCCATCTGCCATGACCTACTACTGGAAAATTTCGTAGCAGTGCATGTTTACGCTGGAAAATATCGTAGAAACCGACAATGGTAAGAGGGATAAGAATTATCAAGCCCCACAAAGAGATGGACCATAAATTCGAGGCTAAGATTAATAACCCCCAGCTTAAAAAACAAAAAACATAAAATGCGAGTCGCATAACTTTCCCCATTTGGTCACAAATCTACAGTCTAGATGACTTGATTACTTCGTGATTTATTTTATAACGATAACCTTAGATTAGATTGCACTTCCCGTATGAGTGTTTTGGGCACTTGATGTTCGTTGGCCAAATCGTGCCAACGTGACACCTGTTCTACAACCTCATCTATAATCCGATCAATTTTTCGTTTATTAAAAATTGGACTGAGCTGAGTGAAGGTATAGAAATCCTCTCTATCAAAGTTATCACGCTTACCATTTATTGACATCCAATGACTATTTACCCATCTGCTGCCTAGTTTATAGCTGTAGGCCAAATCGTAGGCTGGGGCTAAACACCATTGCTGTTCCTGGTTAAACATAAACGAAATATTTTTAGCATGATCATCATGATTTCTAGCGACAACATTAAATACCATTCTTCTAAATATTTGTTCCGCTTCTTTGGCTGATAAACGCATACGGCGAGCTACATCAAATAGTTCAGCATAAGAATAAATACCTACCTGTTTAAAGCTAACATGGGCGAGCCCATTGAGAGTTTGTACGTGTATTTTATCATTTCCAATTCGATCAAATCTTTGGGTGATAAAGTGTCGCCGTTTCCCTTCGTTTAGCAATAAACATGGCATCATATCAATTTGGCAAGCGGTTGCCATTAGATAGTATACATATTCCATTGCGCCATATCCCATGGGATCACCAAATGTTTCCTGGCTCTTGTTATGCTCACTAACACCATCAAATTTCATTAAATAATGCTTAAAGCCTTCAGGGGCATTAGTTTGTCCTGAACGTACTTGGGTAAAGTCTGAATTAAACGCCAGAACCGCTTTAGGCCTTGCGCCACCAGCACTCATACCCACAGACATTAGCGCCATCATGGCTTCTTTGTCTTCGTGACCCTGTTTATGCAAAGACACATTAAATTCAGAGCGTTGATTCACAATGTCTTGTGCTATTTCTACCAGGTTTTCAACCTCTAGTTGTTGGGATGAGTTGAGGTTTTTGTGACGAGTCGCGGGGGCAAAGGTTAACGCGCCCATGCCACGAGTTCCGGTGTATTTTAATCGTTGAAGAGGGGTGATATCACTGGGTGATTTTCCCTGTGAAGCAACCCAGGCATTCATCACAGCGTTACCAAAGTCATCAGGCAATGAGTCTGCAACTAAACCAGGTAAACCTTTAAATGCATTAAAATCAGTTTCTGGAAAAGTATATATTTGTTTCGATAATGGCATCTTAATCGGGGACAACTGTATCCCGCGTTTAATAAATTCAGTTGAATACTCAAATGCACCTAATTGCTTATCAAGATCATAACTTACTGCGCCAACTTGTTGATCCTGATAATTTACGATAACGACTTCATTTACCATGCTGCATCACCTTTTTTCGTAGCTGGATTATTGCCTGATGCCCGTTGTCTTTTTTGGCCCTGCCGTTTGGCTAATTGAATAGGTGATTCTGTTGGAATAGGAATAAATAGATCTAGCTGTTTAGTTAAGCCTAATGCAACTAAAATTGCGACCACAGTCTCTAATTGAGCCTGGCCTTTTTCTGCACGCATAATAACTTTTCTTGAGAGGCCTGTTTTATCTGCAATATCTTGTTGCGTTAAATCTGCATTTAATCGCGCTTGTTTGAGGCGGTCGCCTAGATTAGTGATAATTTCTTTGACTAACATAATAATTTTAAAGTCATCCTAATGGGACGTTAACCAGGGGTTTCCCATATAATGTCCCTAAATAGTTACTTTATCAAGAAAAGTTTTAATGTTCCATTTTGGTTACATTATGATGATTTTTGTATTTAATGGTCTTTTATTGGGACTTTAATGTAGTATGGGTTACAAGATGCTATTTTCAAAAAAACTCTTGATTTCAACGGGATCTAAATCAATGCCTTGGGACTCTAACCACTCAACAGCTTCATCAATAGAATCAAAGAAAGCGTAATTAACATCCATGGCCCTATAACCTGACGAGAGTTGCTGCTTAATTGTATTACTTACATCTGAATTAAGGATCACTACTGCAATGGACGTTATGCCATATTTTTTACGAAATTTTGTTTGCTCTAAAAAAATCTCATAGGCTGAAGGAGGGAATAAACTCTCACCATACAGGCAACTTAACTGTCCCCAAGGGCGAGTACTGTCAATAAATTCTATACTCGAACTGGTGGTTTGAATGCCTTTCTCAAGGGCTTCGTCATTCCAAGGCCCTCGACCACTAAATAGTAAAACCTGTCGGAAATTACCTACAACGTAATCACCATGTTCCCATAATTTCATTAGACCTCAGTTACTCTTTCAAGTTTACTTAGCACATCATCCTTTCAAAACTATGCTGGATGAAGCGTTATTGACAAAATAATTAACCTGAAGGTTAAAATAATAGGCTAACGTAAACAAGTTGATTTTTTACTTAAACAACTTTTAATTATCCATTAACCCCGTTTGAAAAAGTAAAAGGCAGGTATGGCCGTTACCCCTTTTTCAAGAATATCGTTACCATCGGCTAAGTGAATCTTAGGGGTAGGCGCGTATACATCTCCAAAAGATGGCCCTGTTACTACTACTTTTTGCGATAGAAGCTTCTGCAGTTCAATTGGCAGTCGACCAGTAAATACGATGGCTTCGGGATCGAGTAAACTTTGAATCGCTTTTAATGGAAACTTCATTGCTTCCACACAGGCTGTCACCCAAGACATAATATTCGTGTCTTGGCGGTCTATGGCAGACTGTATTTTTTCAGGAGTGGCTTCTTCACCCCACACAGCAGTTAAATGTTTATAAAGTGAGCCTAAGGTGGGCCTCAAAAGGGATTTATCACTGCTAAACAATGCGGAAATTTCCCCAGCATTTCCATAAGCGCCATCAACAACTTCACCATCAAAAACAAATCCTCCCCCTACATCTAGGGTAAATAACATTAAATAGAAGCTTTGTAATTTTGCGCCTTTCTGGGTGAGAGAAAAACCAATGGAAGCTGCGTTACCGTCATTTTCAACAAAACATTGATGGCCGTATTTTTTAGCAAAGGTTTCTTGGAAATTCACCACCGACCAGCCTTGAGGATCTTGCTGGGAACAAATGCATCCTTCTACATTGGTAAAAAAGCCAGAAATAGAAATACCAATTCCCAATACATTAATGCCTGAAGCCAGTTCCGCAAACAATTTATCAAGCATGGCTATCGCCGCTTTAATTGCTAATTCAGCCGATAAAAACGTACCATCTTGACAAAACCTAACAATATTCGTGCGGTCAAGATCATCTAATAAAACAACGACCCTATCGTGTTCAAATATGACACCGACACTTGCGAACACCCCAGGTTGTAAGGTTAAGTAGGTGGCAGGTTGGCCTCGTTGACCGGCTATCTTAGAATGCTCAGCGACTATCCCTAAAGATATGAGATGTTTAGTCAAACGAGTTAAAGTTTGATTTGATAAACCCGTTGATTTAGCAATTTCCGCCCTTGTGGCTTTCCCATTTCTTCGAATATTCTCTATTACTTTCTTGTGACTACTATTTAGCTGTTTTTCAATTGACGAAATAGAGCTGACTGTTTGTTGCGTGTGCACTTATATCTCCTTGTGGGATGTAAATGACAGATTTCAATGGTGATCATCAAATACGTCCATCAAAGTAGAATACCAATATGGAAACTTAATTACCATATTGATATTTAAGTCTGCAGAATATACAGGTTCGACCAACTGTTATATATCAAGTGTTTTTATGTAACCACATGATATTTATCTATTTAATTTTATTTTTCAGTTTATTAATGAAATATTAAATATTGCAGTGGTAATTAAGTGTTGACACTTTACCCAACTTTCCGCTAGTTTAATTACCAGAGTGGTAATTAATAATTATAAATACACCGTCAACATTGAGGAAAATTCATGAGCAGAACACTTGTTACTCCCAACAGAATTAAATTCAGTAAGATCTCCACTGCAGTACTTTTAGGCATGTTAAGCAGCGCGTCTGCCAACCTTTACGCCCAAGAGTCAAACGAAGGTGAAATTGAAGCAATCACCATAAAAGGTGTGCGCGGAAGCCTATTAAAATCCCTAAATCAAAAAAGATTCGCAAATAAAGTGGTGGATGTTATTACCGCTGAAGATATTGGTAAGTTTCCAGAAGCTAACTTGTCTGAAGCAATTCAACGTGTACCAGGTGTCACCTTAAACCGAAATCCTACCGGTGAAGGGACTGCAATAAACTTACGTGGCCTTGGCCCTGAATTTACTTCAACCGAAGTGAACGGCATGTTAGCTGGGGGAAGCGATGGAACACGTGGCTTCTCTTTCGAAATTTTTCCTGCAGAATTATTTAACAGTGTAGAAATATCCAAATCGGTGACAGCAGACCAAGTGGAAGGGGGAATCGCTGGAAGCGTGTCTCTTTATACACCGGATCCGTTAGCCACCCAAGATCCAGTGCTCAATGTTTCTGTTTATAATAACTACAGTGACAATACCGGCACAAACAGCCCTAAAGCTTCCGTTGTGTTTAACCAAAACTGGGATGATACTTTTGGTATCAATGCCGCATTGGTTTACTCAGATACTGATATGCAAAATAACGAAGTACGTGGCAGTAGCCATAGTCCATTATCTGCCGTATGGGCCGGACCTGACGTGGGTGAAGAAGGTGGCGCTACTCAAGAGCAATTGGACGCATTGTATCCTCGTATCGAAAGTTTTGGTTACACTTCTGAGGAACGTGAAACCCTCGGTGCAGTTTTAGGTCTGCAATGGCGTCCTAATGATGATCTTGATATTAAAGCAAGAGCCCTTGTTGGTAAGATTGATGGTGACCGAGTTGAAACCATTTTGGATGCACCCTCAGAGAGTAATATTACCGCAGTGAGCAACACTGTAATAGAAAACGGTGTGGCAACTCAAGCAACGTTGACCGGTGTGCAACAGCGTGTTGGTGCAAGACAAGAGGCAATTGATGAAGAGGTTAACCAATTCACTTTAAGTGCAGATTGGCACATCTCAGATAGCTTGACGTTTTCACCTTATATTGGCCATTTCAGTCGTGAAAAGACTAACAGTAATGACTTGTTTTCATTTCGTAGAATGGAAGAGGACGGGAATTTCTATCCAGCTGATGTAAGTTACATTATGCGCGACTACTACCTAGAGTGGTCGACGCCGGATACCGACTTTGCTAGCAATCCAGAAGAGTTTGTTGTTAATGTATTCATTCGTCGTCCCCTTGAAACTAAAGATTCTAACAATACTTTGAAGTTGGATTTTGAATACGACAATGGCGACTTAATGAAAGTCGATTTTGGTTTGCGTTTTACCGACAGAGAATTGGAACAACAGCAAACTAGGACAAATATCAGAGCTGAAAATTTCTTAGCTGATGGTGTTACTCCTCTCAATCGTCGCACCGACTTACCCACTTTAGCGGATGTATATACTCCATTAGATCGTTTTATAGTGGATGGTGCTGATTTTGCTCCATCAACACTAGTTGGCGGCGATCCTGCACAAATTCTATCAACTTTCTTTAATGCCGATGGTTCGCCCATTGATGGTTTATACGAAGATGTAAATGAACCTTTTGAACTAATCAACAGCTTTGAATTGCAAGAACAAACCATTGCAGCCTATGCCCAGGCAAATATTGAAGTAAGTGAAAAACTAACTTTAAGTACTGGTTTACGTTTTGTTCGAACTTTGCAAACTATTGATTCACAGGTGACTACTGACTCCTCAGATGTAAATGCGTTTACTCCCGTTACCTTGAAAAGCGATTATCAAGAGATTTTACCTAACATGAACTTACGTTATGCATTGAATGACGATATGGTAGTGCGAGCGGCTTACTTTAAGAGTTTAACGCGTCCAGCGCTAGGTGAATTGGCTGCGTTCGAAAGCTTTAACGGCATCGATGAAGGGGGCGGTCTTGGTTCTCGTGGTAACCCTGATCTGCAACCGTTTACAGCGGATAACTATGACATTGGTTTTGAGTGGTACTTTACCAGTGAAGCTGTGGCAGCGATCAGTATATTCTATAAAGATTTAGATGGATTCATTGATACCTCATCGACTACAGAAATTAGAGAATTTCCCAGACAAAGTGATGGCGTGATTGTTAGTGGTCCTATTATCTTTACCCAACCAGCAAACGGCGTTGGTGCAACTATTACAGGTATTGAGTTAGCTTATCAATCTAGATTGGGATTCATCAGTGAGTCTTTAGATGATTTTGGTTTGTTGGCAAACTACACAATGATTGATAGCGCTGCTCAATATTCAGATGAAGGTGACGTACGTAACTCTGGTTTACCTGGATTATCAGAAAGTAGCTACAACTTAGCCTTGTATTATGATGTTCCTAACTTTAACGCCAGACTGTCTTACACATGGCGTGATGAATACTTAGTGGAATTTGCTTCAACTGCGGGTATTCCTCAATGGCAAGAAGAGTATGGACAGCTTGATTTCTCCGCTAGTTACAATGTGACTGATGCACTGCAAATACAAGTGCAAGGGTTAAATCTGTTGACTGAGCAAGAAGTTAATCGTTCAGTGCAAAATACTCCGTATGATCTTGCACAAATTGATAGACGCTTTGTTATTGGTGCTCGATATTCGTTTTAAGCACCGAAGCGAGATTAAGGAGCATCATTTGATGCTCCTTAAGTAACTCTATCTAAATACCTATCTAAACTAACATTTCTTATCGAGTGAAAAATCATGCCGAAGTTAGGTTTGTCAATTAGTTGCTCTGCGATCCTTTACGCACTGCTGATAAATGCTTGTACAACAATGTCGAATACGAAGACAGACTTGCCAACTTTGTTAGAGCAAGCAACCCAAAACCAAATAGCACCTGGGTTGCGCTATTTTAAACTGGATAGAGGTGAAATGTCTGGCTACTTTCAGTTAACTAGTCCAGTGTTGTCTGCCAGTGATGCTGAAGTCTTAGTCGATAGGTTGAACAAACAACTATTGGTAAACAACGCCAATAATAGCTCTCAAAGCTTAGAAGTTAAGATGCTTGATTTAATTGAAAAATCTCCAGAAGGCACTGACTTAGGAAAGTTGGTAACCATTAGTCAATTTCACTCCGTAACACAAGCGCAAGATATGCAACAAGATCTTGCTGAGAAGGGCTTTCAATTGCGTGCTTCCCATAGTAGCCAACGCAGTGGTGGCATGGGTAAGCAAGCAATCAGTATTCTTAAATTGGTACCATCTCAATACACAGGTGCATTGCGCTCATTTTTAGCTGAACAGCACATATCGGGAGTTGAAAAAACATCGGTAATAGCCAAAAGAAATCAAGGGATTGCAGCAGTTAATGGTGGTTTTTTTGCGTTTAACCCAAGTCAAGGAGTTATTGGCGATGTGGCGGGTATCGGGGTAATCAACGGTACCTTAGTGAGCGAAGCTGTGGCCGGCAGACCCGCTCTGTTAATCAAAAATAAACCATCACTATCTGTCGATATTTTAACAAATGTGCAATCTCATATTAGCCTGACAGTTGAAGAAGAAGTGTTCCATGTGGATGGCATAAATCGCTTAGCGGGAAAAATATTTAACTGTGGTTTTGATCATCCTAAAGTTGTTGCTATCCATGACTATGTTTGCCACAAAGCAGATGAGATCATCGTCTATAACCATTTTTTTGGCGGTCTTAATGAAGTTTTAAACAACAGCGAGTTTTACTTTTTCGTGGATGAAAATGATGCTGTCTATTTTAACTTGGCTAACACGTCAGAGGCTTTACCTAAAGGGCACCGCCTTGTTGTTGCTTCAGGCGATTCAGCTTCGAAATTAACAAAGCATATTTCACCAGCAGTTAAAGTAGCCATCACTCAGCGGATAACCAGTGATTCAGGTGAGTTGAGGTTAAGCAAGGGTATGTATCTGGTTAATGGTGGACCGACCCTATTAATTGATGGTAAGCAACCGATTTCTCAGCGCAGTAAGCAAGGTTGGGGAGTGAGCAATGTTGATAATGCCACTGCTGCAATTGATGCCCGAGACGAAATTTCGCCAGCATCCTCAACAAATAATCGAGTCAGTTTTTACCAAAATTGGGTGTTACAACGCCATCCCCGCACAGCCGTAGGCGTTACTGAAACGGGTGATGTCTATGTGGTGGTCGTGTATGGACGAGATCCGTTTAAAAGCATAGGCGCGTCAATCACAGAAATGTCAGAGCTTATGCTGGAATTGGGTGTTCAAAAGGCGATAAATCTCGATGGCGGCGGTTCCAGTGTGATGGTGGTAAATGGCCAGATAACCGGAAAGCCATCTGATAAAGACGGGGAAAGGGCAGTCGCTGAAGCGTTGATATTTACAGCGAATAAAAAGGTTTAGAAGTGGTAACGGGAATAAAAAATACAGTGAGAAAGAATTTAACTTCGGATGATTCCCTTATATTAGGAATTGATGGTGGTGGAACGAAATGCAAAGCCGTTTTGATGTCACCGGATAATGTCGTTTTAGGTGAGGGTACGGCAGGGCCTGGAAACCCAGTTTATGGATTAGAGCAGGCGAAAGAATCTATAAAAAGCAGTGCAATTATGGCTTTACAACAAGCTGGTATGAGCCCTAGGGAATTGGTGAATATTACCCTTGGAGTAGGTCTTGCCGGTGTGAACCTCCCTAAGCATTACGACAACATTATGAATTGGCAGCACCCATTTAAACAAATTTTTTTGGCAACGGATTTATTAATTGCCAGTTTAGGAGCCCACGACGGTGGAGATGGTGCCGTAATAGTGTCAGGAACGGGGTCCTGCGGATTTTCTTATGTCAATCAGAAGTCGACAATATTAGGCGGACATGGCTTTCCCCAAGGCGACAAAGGTAGCGGGGCTTGGTTTGGTTTAAAAGCCGCAGAACTGGTTCTGTTATCACTTGATGGGTTCGCTAAGCCCACACAACTTGCCGAAATCATGTTGGCTCAGCTTAACTTGAAAAATAGCGCAGAACTCACTGAAAAAGTTGCGGGTAAACCAGCGTCATTTTTTGCTCAACTAGCAAATTGCGTGTTTGTTGCGGCCGATGCCAAAGATGAATTAGCCTTATCCATCGTTAAAGAGGGCGCAGATTATATTAATACAATGGCGGAAAAATTGATGAACACCCATCCCCCTAGAATGTCCCTTATTGGAGGCTTAGGAAGGTCACTATTTCCACATTTAGGCCGAAGGGTTCAACATACTCTGTCTGCTCCCTTGTCGTCTCCAGAAGTAGGTGCTGTCTATTTTGCCAGACAAAATATCAATGGTTTCATACCTGAAAAATTAGTTTCAATCGTTACATAAATAAGAGTTTTACATGACCCAAACAATAATGGAAAAAGAAGCGCGGCAAACCCCAAGTGTTATTCGCCAGCAAATTCAACAAAATCATAAAACTATCACGGCGATTGCCGAAAAGCTGCATGCATTTGACCCTAAAATGGTAATGATAATTGGTCGAGGGTCATCAGATCATGCAGGTGTATTTGCCAAATATCTAATTGAAATTGAAGCGCAAATTCCAACCTTTGCAGCTGCACCTTCGGTTTCTAGCGTATATAACAAACAACTCGCTCTAGATAAGGCTTTAGTGATTGTTATTTCCCAGTCTGGACGCAGTCCAGATATATTAGCCCAAGCAAAAATGGCAAAAAAAGGCGGTGCATATTGTATTGCTCTGGTGAATGATGAAAGTTCGCCTTTACAAGATATAGTGGATGATGTTTTACCATTAAAGGCAGGCAAAGAAGAGTCGGTGGCGGCCACTAAAAGCTATCTTTCAACTCTCTCTGCGCTATTGCATTTAGTTGCAACCTGGACAAACAATCAAGGTTTACTTGACTCCCTAAATGAATTACCGAGTTTACTTGAAGCAATTATTGATTCACCCTCACAATTGATACCAACGGATGTTGATAACGTCAATAACTTAGTCGTATTGGGACGGGGACTGGGTTTTGCGGTTTCTAAAGAAATTGCATTGAAACTTAAAGAAGTATGCAGTATCCACGCAGAGGCGTTTAGCAGCGCTGAGTTTTTGCATGGCCCTATTACCTTGGTAGAACAAGGTTTAGCAATTTTAGACTGTCTGGTTTTGGACGAAAGTGAAGGGGCTCATCGGGAACAAATCAATGAAGTAAAACGACGAGGAGCTCAGGTTTTGCATCTACATCAAAACAGCTTGGCAGCCCATCCGCGGATTGCGCCTTTATTGGTGTTACAGCGTTTTTATATTGATGTCGCCCAGCTTTCAACACATCGTGGTTTAAATCCTGATGTGCCTTTGGGTTTGAATAAAGTCACCAAAACATTATGACCCAGAAAGTGAGATTGCACGTTCGAAAATTATTTGATGGACAGGCATACCATAGTGATCAAGTGCTGGTGATTGAAGGCAGAAATATCATTGCAATGGATCAGGATACTTCGCAAGTTGATATTGTGCTTAACGGTCTCGTAGCTCCTGGGTTCGTAGATTTACAAGTAAATGGTGGTGGTGGTGTATTGTTTAATGCCCAGCCAAACGTGGCGTCTTTAAAGATCATCTTTGCGGCTCACGCTAAGTTCGGCACGACAGGGTTAATGCCCACGGTGATTACCGATGATATCATTACTATGGAAAAGGCGGCTGATGCAGTTGCTGAAGGGATTAGCCAAAACCTTCCAGGGATCTTGGGGATACATTTTGAAGGCCCGCATATTTCTACAAGAAAAAAAGGTGCCCATAGTCAGCAATATATTCGTCCGATTACAGATCGAGAGTGGGCGCTGTTTAAACGTAAAGATCTAGGTAAAATTATCGTCACTCTAGCACCAGAAATGGTGCCTGATGAGCAAATAAAAGCCTTAGTTAGCTTAGGTGTTAAAGTCTGTATCGGGCACAGTAATGCTGATGCGGTGACGACCAATAAAGCCCTCGAAAGCGGAGCCAGCGGTTTTACCCATTTGTTTAATGCCATGTCGCCAATTTCGGCCAGAGAGCCTGGCGTAACAGGTGTCGCATTAACTTCTGAAGTGGCACGTTGCGGATTAATCGTAGATGGTCATCATGTGGATGATCTGAATATTCGACTAGCCCTCAAAGCTAAACCTACGGGGGGGATATTTTTAGTAACCGATGCTATGCCACCAGTGGGAACAGATGCTAAGGAATTTGAATTTTTTGATCGGCACGTAACAGTAAAAGATGGACGACTAATATCTACAACCGGGGAATTAGCAGGTGCAGCCATCGATATGGCATCCTCGGTAAGATATTGTCATTTTAAATTAGGTATTTGTTTGGATGAATCCATTCGATTAGCTAGCCAATATCCTAAAGATTATTTATCAGATTCACCTGTAAAAAGCGGTTCGACAGTTCAACTTGCACCAGGAATGCTCGCCAATTTTATTCAATTGGATGAGCAACTCGTTGTGCAGTCAACATGGGTAAACGGCAATAAGGTCTTTTCCACAGAAACAATGGCTAATGAGGTCTAAAATTATGCAAACTCTAACAACCAATAAAACCAGTACCTTTGTTCCAATGATCGTTGTTGGTATCTTGTTTTTTATTTTTGGTTTCGTTACTTGGCTTAACGGCTCATTAATTCCATTTCTTCAATTAGTCTGTGAACTAAATGAGTTTGAAGCTTTGTTTGTGACCTTTTCATTTTATATCGCTTACACGGTGATGGCGTTACCCATGTCCATCATTCTTAAAAAGACTGGCTATCGAAACGGTATGGCGCTAGGGCTTGGCATAATGGCGGTTGGCGCTTTACTTCATATACCCGCAGCTATTACTGCAAACTATGCCTTTTTTCTCATAGCCTTGTTTGTGTTAGCTGCAGGTTTAACCATATTACAAACCGCTTCAAATCCTTACATTGTATACTTAGGACCGGTTGAAAGTGCTGCAATGCGCATCAGCATCATGGGGTTAATTAACAAAAGTGCCGGCGTTTTAGTTCCTATTCTATTTACGTCTTTAATATTATCAGACATGGGAAATTACTCAGAAGATGCTCTTAGCGGTCTGTCTGAGGTAGCAAAAAATCAGCGTTTAATGGAATTATCACATAATCTAATCGTGCCATATGTGTTAATGGCCATCGCGCTGGCCGTTTTGATTGCCTTAGTGAAGTTCTCTGCGTTGCCTGAAATAAAATCGACTAACAGTGATTCTGAAGAAAGTGGCAGCAAAACATCCATTTTTCATTTTCCTCATACAGTGTTAGGCGCAATTGCGTTGTTTTTCTACGTAGGGGTAGAAGTGATTGCAGCGGATACCATTGGTCTTTACGGTTCCGCATTAGGAGTAAGTAACTTTGCAGGTTTAACCTCATTTACCATGGTGTTTATGGTCATTGGTTATCTGGTTGGCGTTACATGTATTCCGCGATTTGTCTCTCAAGAAAACGCGTTAGTAGCTTCAGGCATTGCCGGCTGTTTGTGTATCTTGGGTATTGTATTTTCTTCTACTCAATCTACAGGTATTGCCGACGTACTGTGGGGATGGTCTGGTATACCAGTTATTCCTAACACCATCACTTTTGTGGCATTAATGGGCCTAGCTCACGCTTTGGTGTGGCCGTCTGTATGGCCTTTAGCGTTAAAAGGGTTAGGGAATTACTCGGCTCAAGGCTCAGCGTTACTAATTATGGGTATCTCTGGTGGTGCAATTTTACCTTTATTATTTGGTAAAATCTCCCACGAAATTGGAGATTTACAATCTGCTTATTGGATTGGTTTACCATGTTATTTATATATTTTCTTTTACGCTTTTCGCGGACACGCTATCCGTTCATGGAAATAGTAGTTTAAATCTTAACCATCATTAAAAAATAGGCTCAGTATGAAATGTAAAATTGGATTGCTCTCGTTGTCACTAGTGCTTTTTGGATGCAATGATCAACAACAGACAAATCAAACCACTTTGGTTCCAGAAAAACCTAAAAATATTATTATGGTCGTGGGGGA
The DNA here is from genome assembly GCF_054782055.1 of Aliiglaciecola aliphaticivorans. Lineage (NCBI taxonomy): Bacteria > Pseudomonadati > Pseudomonadota > Gammaproteobacteria > Alteromonadales > Alteromonadaceae > Aliiglaciecola > Aliiglaciecola aliphaticivorans. Next base: position 11,803 of record NZ_BAAGTF010000025.1, on the reverse strand, counting down.
TGGCATGGGGCCAGCCTATATTAGTGCATATCGATATTTTCACGATGATCCTAATACTGCGGGAATGGAACAAACGGTTTTTGACCGCACTTTAGTGGGCATGAGTAGTACTTATCCAGCCTCAGTTTCAGGATATGTTACAGATTCTGCGGCCGGTGCTACTGCGTTATCTGCCGGGGTGAAGACTTACAACGGTGCCATTGCAATGGATGTTAACAAACAACCAGTTACCACAGTGTTAGAAGTATCAAAGCGTCTAGGTAAGAAAACTGGCGTGGTAGTCACCAGTCAGGTAAATCATGCTACACCTGCAGGCTTTATGTCCCATAATGTTGCCCGTGGAAACTACGATGAAATTGCCGATAGTTATGTCGAAAATTACCAGATGTATGATGTAGTGCTAGGAGGGGGCTGGAAATTCTTTTTACGTGAAGACAGAGACTTAGTCAGTGAGTTTAAGGAACTGGGTTATCAATATATTGATGATTATGCCGATTTAGAGACGGTTCAACAAGACAAGCCGTTATTTGGCTTGTTTGCTGATGTTGGTTTGCCATGGGCGTTGGACGACAGTGATCCTAATCGTTTAAAAACGATGACATCAACTGCGTTGAACCAACTTGAAAGTGATAAGGGATTTTTTATGTTGGTAGAGGCAAGCCAGGTTGATTGGGGCGGTCATAGCAACGATATCGCAGCTGCTATGGGAGAAATGCAAGATCTTGCCAGCACTCTGGAAATGCTCGAAGACTATGTTGCTCAGCATCCTGATACCTTAGTTGTGGTAACGGCTGACCACAGTACAGGCGGTATGACCTTAGGAGCCAATGGAAAGTATCAGTGGAACCCTGAAATTTTGCGTACCATGAAGCATTCACCTAGTTACATTGCTGAGCAACTGTTACACACTGATATTACGCCAGAACTTGCTGCTGAGTTACTAAACTTTAAGTTAACTGAATCTGAGCTTGCGCTGTTAAACAGCAGCAAAAATATTGCCGAAGATAACCCGTCTTCAACCAGCGAGGGAAATCCTTACGCAGATGCATCGGCTGACGCCGTAAAAAAATCGCTTTACGTCAATATCAAACATATTATTGATGCACGCACTCTTACCGGTTGGACATCAGGCGCTCATACGGCGGTAGACGTGCCAGTATTTGCATTTGGCAGCCATAGCGAATCCTTTGTAGGGCTAAGCAACAATACAGATATTGCCAAAACCGTATTTTCGTTGCTTGAACAGAAATAACCTAAGCTAAAAGTAGAGGTTACCGCGCATTTTACGGCGTAGTAACCCAACTTTTATTGGCTAATTAATAATGGAGATTGGCTTCAGGAACTATACTTTTTCTGAGTCACTCTCGTCTAAGTTCAATGCCAGCACCTCGCAGTTGAGTTCAGCCAAAATGGACTCAGCCGTATTTCCTAAAAAAGCTGCCGAAATGCCTTTTCGTGCTACTGTTCCTAAAATCACCAATTCTGCATCTATTTGTTTAACAACATTCGGGATGACTTTTTCAGGCATGCCAGCTACAACGTGTTTTTTGGCCATGTTGATGTCATGGTCTTTTTCCATACTATCGAGTTTATCACTGTGAAATTGAGCACTGTTGGCACTGAGTTTTTCTAAATTTATGGTAGGGAAATCGATGGCAGCACTCATGTTATGCACCATATAAGCACTGACGGTGTGTATTTCACTGTCACTTATCTGAGCAAACAGTTTTGCTGATTCTAAGATATCTTGATTCAACGCCACATGTTTTTCGTCTTTGGCTAACACATCAACCGCTGCTAAGATAGGTGCGTTTGTCCAACTTGAATGTTTTACCAGCAACAAGGGGGCTTTACAATACCGTAGTAAGTGCCTGTCGATTGGCATGGCAAAGGGATTAATGCTCATGGAGTCTGCGGTAATACGTTTAATAACCAGATCCGGTTGAATTCTCTCAACAGCATCTTCTATACCTTCATACACCTCGCGACACCATTCAACATGAGTGGTGCAACGAATATTCTTTTTCTCTAGATCTTCAGCAATGCTATTGAGATAAAGATAACGGTCTGCAACATATTGTTTCTTCATTTCTTTGCGATGGTCGCTTGAAAGTACGTCGGTTAGCTCTAAAATTGGCTCGTAAATTACATTCAAAAGGTGGATATGCACCTCATTATTCAACTCGGCAAATTTTAAAGCTCGAAGCAATGCCTCGTGCTGTTTACGTTTACCACTGATTACAACTAGAATTTTTTGCGGTGCTTGCATAGTAATCTCCATTAAAGAATCAAGATGATAGGTTTCGACCATACACCGATTATTAATTGACTATTTGATGTCGATCAAACTTGATGAACAAAGAGTTTAGTCGAATATCTTTTGTAAATAGCATTATTTAACCGCTGTTCACTGTGTTTTTATTTTTTCTGGAGAAGAAAGCGCTTCAAAACCATTAACCAAATCAGCAAGTTCTTCATCAATGGCACTTTGTCTAAGTTTATTAAATGACTTTTGCATTTGTTCTTGTAGCTCTTCTATATTTTTTTCAGCCCGTTGCATGGCGATAAGGCGACTCGCATTTTCGCTTGCGAGTGATTCAATGCATCCTCTAAAAATTGAGGTGAATATGTATTCTCTTATTAGTTTGCTAACGGTTGTTGCAGGTTCAACTAGAAGTTGGGGGAGGCATCTGGTAGGCCAAGGTCGGGAAACAAATTCGTGTTTCCATGCGTGGTCAAAAGGCAAAATCCGTTGATAGCATGGCCCGTAATTAGGTTTGTCTAAGGTACGATTAAAAAACAAATAAACTTCTTTCAAGTGTTTGTTTGTCTGAAGCTCTTCAACTTCCAGTAAAATCTCTGCTACAAATGAGGTAATACTGTCTATTGAGTTGGGGAGTGAAAAATGTCTTCCTAGTAAGGCTTTTTCTCCTTCGAGTAAAGATCGTACCCGTTCTCCAGCGGTCAAAATTACCTGAGTTGCAGCAAAGTCCTTGCGCTTTTCGTTTAGAAAATTGACTAAAATATCGTTGAATTGGCCGACTAATCCTTGGTCTGAGCCGATGACAATAATGCCTATTTGAGACTTGTGAGCTGCTGATTTTGAGATTCTATCAGTTGTTGGGTAATCACTTTTATCGGTATTGATAAAATATGCTGTCAATCCTAATTGCACGGTTCGATAGTAATCATCCAGTGAAAGGACGGCATTTTCATATTGGTTGATGTTTGCAGCTGCCATAGCTTTCATGGTTCTTACCACTGATTTTAAATCAGTTGCACTCACAATTTTACGTTGTAAATCACTATTCGATTCACTCATATCATGATTCGCCGTTAACCGCTTTGTGGTTAGCGTCAGTCTCGGAATCTCTTTGTAAAGGTGTTAAAACCTGTTTGAACATAGAAGAAATAAGTCCTAGTTCATCTTCCTTGAGGGGTTGCGCTAATGTTAATTTGCTTTGAATATCCTGATTAAGGGTAACTAACCCGTCTAGCACGGCATCTTGCGCCTGTTGAAGAGACGCTAGTGGAATTCCATCAAAGAAATGATGTGTAAGGGCTAAGAGTACAAGAATTTGTGCTGATACTGATAGGGGCGAGGATTCTGGTTGTTTCAGACATGCTCTAATGCGCTTTCCATGCTCTATCGTTGCTAGGCTACTTTCATCCAAACGGGCACCAAAGCGCGCAAATGATTCTAATTCTTCAAATTGCGCATATTCTAATTTCAATGTGCCTGAAACCGCTTTAAAACCAGCATGTTGGGCTTTTCCTCCCACTCTGGAAACGGATTTTCCCACATCAACAGCCGGTAATATCCCTAAATCAAATAATTTAGGCGATAAATAGATTTGCCCATCGGTAATTGAAATTAAGTTAGTGGGTATGTAGGCAGACATATTTTGTTCTTCCGTCTCAATAATAGGTAAGGCCGTAAGCGAGCCTCCGCCATTTTCTTCGTTTAAATGAGTTGAACGCTCCAGTAAACGTGAGTGCAAATAAAAAATGTCACCTGGAAAGGCTTCTCTTCCCGGAGGGCGGCGAAGCAATAATGATAGCTCCCGGTAGGAACGAGCGTGACGGGTTAAATCATCATAAACGATAAGTACATCCTTGCCAGCGTGCATGAAGTATTCGCCAATACTGGTTGCAGCGTAGGGAGCAATATAATCTAAGCCGGGAGGATCACTACCTTCTGTTGCCATAACAATTGTGTATTCAAGGGCATTATGTTGCTTTAGAGTGGCGATAGTTTTCGCAATGGATGAGGATTTCTGGGCGATAGCGCAGTAGATACATATGACATTTTTGCCATGCTGGTTAAGAATAGTATCAATGGCAATTGACGTTTTGCCAGTTTGACGGTCGCCCATAATGAGTTCCCGTTGTCCCCGGCCTACGGGCAGTAGGGCATCTAACACTTTAATTCCCGTTTGTAACGGCTCGGTCACTGGTAACCGTGACATGATCTCTGGAGCGGGACGCTCTATGGGTAAACGCGGAGTTTGTGAAAGCTGACCTTTGTTGTCCATAGCGTGGCCAAGTGGGTCGATAACACGGCCTAATAAGTGTTCGCCCACGACAATGTCCATTACCCGCCCAGTCCGTTTTACTTGATCCCCTACGCTTAACTGACAATAGTCTCCTAGCAGTACCACGCCGACTTCGTCTTCATCTAAATTAAATGCAATACCGTAAATATTGTTTGGGAAAAGCACCAATTCTTCAAAGCCAACACCCGGTAGCCCGGTCACCGAGGCTATTCCTGGGGATACGCTGTTAACAATTCCGACTTCTTCCAGTAAGCAGTTGATCTTTCCGTGAGCATTGGACTGATTCAGCTGATCAAACAGTAAATCATACTGTTGTTTTAAACTTGCTTGCGGTTCCTGTTTCATTTTTGTTTCTGCGCTTTAGTTAATTTAACCGATACTTGATTGCGGTGTGTCTGAACTTTCTACCTGGGTTGCTTTGATAATATGCTCTGAAGTGAGTTTAGGTTGTTGCTGCAGAAGATTTGTTTGCATTGAGTCTAGGTAACTTTGTGTGCTCCAAGGAACCTTCCAACCATCAAAAACAACTTCGATGCCACAAATTAATTCTGGCGTAATCTTGTAGGTAAACTGAAGTTCTCTAAGCGTATCTTTTGCATCAACTTTTTTTGTATAGGTTCGATGAAACCATTGTTGCAAAGAGTCTTTTTGTGATGAAGTTAGTTCGAAGGAGCTGTGAATGTATATTTGCGGTGTATTCGAATTCACCGCTCTATTTATCTCGTTGTGTTGTTCAGTATTCAAGCTGTTAAGTTGTCCCATCAATTTGTTGAACATTAAGGTTTGTAACTGAGTATCAGCAAGATCATGGAGTACTCTTTGACTAGTGGCAAAGACCTCCTGCATGCTTCTTTGCACAATTTGGTGCTGTAAAGCTTGTATTTCTTGTTCAATTCCATGCAGGCGAGTTTCCAGAATTTCAGCTCCTTGTTGTTGCACCATATTCAGCAATTCTTGACTTTTAACTTTGGCTTCTTGGTGGGCTTTATTGATAATTTCCCGGCGTTGATCTTCAATTTGACTTAATTTAACTTGATACTCTGATTGCAGGGCCTTGGCTTTCTCATTTTTGCTATTCGCATCATTCAAAATTTGCGCTATTTTGGTTTCTCGTTTGTTCAAACCTGCAATAATTGGGTGATACAAAAAGCGTTTCAACAACCACAGCAAAATTAAAAAGTTAAGGGTTTGAGCTACTAGGGTAAACCAATCAATTGGCATTTTTAACTTCCTGCTTTATCGACAAAATAGTTCCAAAATGGATTACTAAACAGCACAATCATGGAAACCACAAAACAATAAATAGCCGTTGATTCAATCATCGCTAAACCTACAAACAATGTTCGCGTTATGGTTGATGAGGCATCGGGTTGTTGAGCGAGGGCTTTTAATGCATTTGCGATAGCAGACCCTTCCGCTAATGAAGGGCCAAGTACCCCTATACCAATCGTCAGTCCTGCAGTTATGATCGAACAAATTGCAATTAGGGTGAGGTTATCCATTGTTTTTCTCCTGTACAGAAACGGATATTGAAGTGTGTTGTTGCGAGTTTTGCTGGTCTTCGGCTGTGGCTGCGGCAATATACACAGCTGCCAGAATAAAGAAGATATAGGCTTGTACCATGCCGGTTAATAACCCTAATAAAGACATAATGATAGGGAACACAAAAGGCGATATTACGAGTAAAATTGCCAAGATCATGCTCCCGCTCATCATATTCCCAAATAAGCGTACGGATAACGCTAAAGTACGAGAAAGCTCACCTATAATATTAAACGGCAGCATAAAAAAGTTGGGTTGAGCATATGAGCGCAAATATTTCATCAAGCCTTGTTGTTTTATTCCGTAAAAAGGAACTGAAATAAACACACAGAGTGACAGTGCAATTGTGGTGGATAAAGAACCGGTTGGGGGCTCATAATTTGGAAATATTGTGAGTAAATTAGCCATCGCAATAAACAAAAACAAGGTACCTAAAAACCCTATGTATTTTGCGGGGTTACGCAAACCTGCTTGGTTTATTTGTTGGATAATAGTCACCACCAAGACTTCTAAACCATTTTGCCAGCGACTCGGTCGCAATTGACTATTTAAATTGCGGGTAATGAGGTAAGCGCAAAGTACTAAAATGAACATTATCAACCAAGTAAAAACGATAGTGGCATTGAGCTTTAAAAAACCAAATTGCCAATAGATGATTTCATCGGGTGTAATATGCATTGTTCTAACCTTTTTTCAGTTACTTCTTATCAGTTTGAAAATCGTTGGTTTAGTTTTGTCTTGTGATCATGCAGGCTCTGGTTTTCCACTAACGGCCAATACTCTATTGATAATAACTCGACCAATTAAGAAACCTAGCAGACATAAAATCAGCAGCCAAAACTGTTGATTTGAAATAAAGTAAAAGCCAACCAGGGTTATGCTCATACGCAATACAAATCCGCCAATGAACCAGCGTTCAGGGTGGGGCGATTGCAGTCCTTTTTGTACCGTAAACCATAAGCTGTAAAAAAAACTACTACCTAAAATGACACCTGCAACTAAGGCAAATAACATACTGTAGTGTTCTATCATGGTTTGTCCTCCTCTTCTGAAATAGCGTTATTTTTTGGGGGAGCACTCTCATCACCAATTGCGCGGTGTTCTTTGCTTACCCAGCCCCAAGCCGTAAAACAACCAATGGCTAAACCTGCGAGTAATAACGCTAGGGTCCAAGAACGTTGATTGTCGAAGTTGTTGTCTATCCAAATCCCTAAAATCACACCAAGAAAAGTGGGGACCGCCACCGACCAACCAATCATTCCCATCATCCCCAAACCAAACCATACGCCGGGGGATGAACGGCGTTTAGCCCTTAATTTTAGTTGTGCTTTTGTTTCAACTTGTTTTACTAAAGAATGCCTTGTTTGTTTTTGGGGTTGCTGTTTAACGCCAGTTTTACTCATGGTTAATCAATCTTTCGATATAGATGAAAACTGTTTTAAGAAAGTGGTTTCCAATTTGGCTAATACACTTCGCAATTCCAACTGTTCCTGATCCGCCTTTAAAAACTCTTGTTCCACTGTTTGGTGTAATTGCTCTAAAGAACTCCCAACGACAGCTCTGCGCACTGATATGAGAACTTGCTTGCCAGTTTTAACTAGCATCCCTTCGTCTACTGCGATATAGGAATGCTGATTAGCTAAGTTTTGATAGGTTAAAATTCCAGGGACAACGGGTGTCACACAATCAAGCCTATTCGCTAATATCCCGAAGCTGCCTTCTGGTGTTTCTACAACCACACTAACCACATCTTGTAATTCCAAAAAGACCTGGTTGGGGAGTAAAATTTTAACTAGCATGGTGATTTTCCTGTTGCTCAGGCTCAACATTATTGGTTTTGGGTTTTGATGCTTCATTGATGTCACCAATCATGTAGAGCGCGCTTTCTGGATACTCATCAAAACTACCCTGTAAAATTTGCTCGCAGCCACTGAGGGCATTTTCTAGGCTTACAAATTTCCCCTTCATTCCAGTAAATTGTTCAGTAGTGAAAAAGGGCTGGGTAAAAAAACGTTCTAAACGGCGAGCTCGGATAACAATTTTACGATCCTTATTGGCAAGCTGTTCTAATCCAAGCATTGCTATAATGTCTTTTAATTCATCATATTGGGCTAAAACTTCTCTCACTTCTTGGGCTATTTTGTAATGCCGCTCACCCACGATATTGGCTGTGGCCAAGCTGGAGCTGGATTGCAGTGGGTCGATTGAAGGGTATAGGCCTTCACTGGCCCGTTTGCGTGAAAGTACTAAGGTGGCTGACAGATGGGAGAATGTGTGTGTGGCTGCAGGGTCAGTAAAGTCGTCAGCGGGGACGTATACTGCTTGAATAGAGGTAATAGCGCCATTTTGCGTATTTGCAATGCGTTCTTCTAAACCGGATAGTTCGGTTCCTAAGGTGGGTTGGTATCCCATTCGAGAGGGCATTTGCCCCATTAACCCTGAGACTTCTGAACCAGCTTGAATAAAGCGAAAAATGTTGTCGATTAATAGCAGCACATCTTTATGCTCATCATCACGAAAGTATTCTGCCATGGTTAGCGCACTATGACCGATACGAAAACGGCTGCCCGGTGGTTCGTTCATCTGTCCGAATAACATGACCATGCTATCTAATACGCCAGCTTCCTTCATTTCCCGGTAGAGCTCTTCTCCTTCGCGGCAACGCTCACCAATCCCACAAAATATACTTACCCCTTGTTGATGGCTTACCATATTGTGGATCATTTCCGTTAATAGTACGGTTTTACCCACACCAGCCCCGCCAAACAATCCTGCCTTCCCCCCCCGTTCAAGGGGACACAAAACATCAACAATTTTGATCCCAGTTTCAAAAATTTGTAACTGGCTAGACAGTTTAGACAAAGGGGGAGGAGCTTGGTGGACACTGCGGCGCTGGCATTGATGATCAAAGTCTTTCCCATCTATGGGCTTGCCGAACACATTAAACATGCGCGATATATTTTGTTTGCCAATGGGAACAGTTAGAGGCTGACCTGAGTTTTCAGCTTGCATTCCTCTGGCTAATCCTTGGGTAGGAGTAAGGGCGATAGTACGAACCTTGTTGCCAGGTAATTGGGTTAGTACTTCTAAGGCGATAGCGCGATTTTTAGCATAAATAATAGTATGGATAGCTGGTGGTTTATGTTCAAATTTAATTTCTACAATACTTCCACGCACGGCACTCACCACGCCAAATTGCTTGGGACTGTGCTGCTTCGACTTTGTTACCGTATTAGTGGGTTCCATTCTTGACATTAACGATCTGCCTTAGTCTAGAAGAAAATTATTTTTTACCGATGCTACCAAGTGATTACTAAATTTATTTACCCTTGATTTAGCTTGTTTCAAACTATCTTAAAAATGCCTACTTTTACGCTAATTAAAATTTAGAAATCGGAGGTCGTTTTTAAATTTTCAACGCCAAAACTGATGCCTAAACAAAGTGCGCTTTGTAAGGTAATGTTATCTTTAGCGACCCCTTTTGTTTGATTTGCCACTTGTTCTAACGGTACGCTGGTCAATTGATTTTTCTGTTGAACTACCACTCGGCCATATAACTTTTCAGCGACGAGTCTAGCGGCAAATGCACCAACGTTTGTTGCAAAAATCCTGTCATTTGCAGTGGGAGATCCACCGCGTTGAATATGCCCTAAAGCGGTGGCTCTTACTTCACCTTTCAAGCGCGTTTCCAATTGCCCCTTTAATACATCTGAAATGCCCCCCAGACGGATTGGATCTGGGCTATCTGAAATCGTTTCTTGCACAGCCATAGCACCATTTTTAGGCTTAGCACCTTCAGCAACAACAATGATTGAGTAGTGTTGCTCACTGGCCCGTAATTCACATGCCTTCACTATTTCATCAAGATCGTATGGAAACTCGGGGATCAAAATGACATCTGCACCACCGGCGACACCTGCATGCAGTGCTATCCAGCCTGCGTAGCGGCCCATGGTTTCAAGGATCATAATGCGTTTATGTGAGTGCCCTGTTGTACGCAGTCTGTCAATGGCTTCGGTGACAATTGAAACGGCAGTTTGAAAGCCAAACGTGCGCTCAGTACACATTAAATCGTTATCAATGGTTTTAGGCACACCAACAATATTCATCCCCAGCTTAGACAGCTCATAGGCAATGGACATAGTGCCATCCCCCCCAATCATCACCACTGCGTCTAAACCTAGCTTATGATAATAAGACATCACATCTGCCGAGCAGTCTCTGCCTTGATAATCAAAAGGATTGGCTTTATTGCTAGTGCCTAAAATCGTACCACCTAGAGGAAGGATCCCACTGCAATCTGCATAGCTAAGTTGACGAACATGACGTTTCAATAAACCATCAAAACCATCTTCAATACCTATAATTTCAGCATTATTGTTTAGCATTAATGATTTCGCTACAGCTCGTATTGCAGCATTTAAACCCTGACAATCACCACCGCCAGTAAGAATGCCTATGCGCATTTATCAACTTCCTAGGTTTATTCAATATCAATGTCGTGTTGTATGTTGAGCATTAATTATTTTCAGACTTTACCACTATAGTGTGATTACGCTATTAGTAATAACCCTTAGTTTGGTCAATTATGTAGACGCAATTTACAGCGTTTAAATCACTCTAGAATATGGGAAGATATTCCCTTAAAGACTATTGAGGGATGATTCAAGCATAAAAAAAGACGCTAAAAAGCGTCTTCATTTGTGTGTTTTTACGGCTAGATAGGGTTAGATTCCCATCCCTTTTACAAGCTGGCAATGGTATCCGCCTTGTTGTATTTTCCGCTGGTCAAAAAGCTATTCATTTTTTCTGGGTTTTCACCGTATTGTTCGACGAAATTAACCAGATCAAGTTCATTGCATTTAACATTTTCAACAACGAAACGTTTGCTTAAACGCGAGTCGTTAATTGCTTTGGATAATTTAGCTTTGCTGCCTTTAGTTGCGGCAACACATAATTTGGTTGTAATAGAATTATCAGTAGGGACTATTACGTTTGAAGCATTTGCTAGTCCAATTGAGCTGATGGCTAAAACTGAAATTGCGATTGATTTAGTTAATGTATTCATTGTTTTTTTTCCTTTGGTCTTAGTTTGGTGTAGCGATTGTGATTCACAGTACATAGAGCAAAGGAAATGCCAAAAATTATTTTTGTTTATAATCAATGATTTAGTTATTTTCATAAAATATAGGAATGAGTTTATTAGTTATTTTGACTATGTCAATTTATGTTTTGACCAAAAAATAGCAATTTTAACAAATGAGTACTATTTTGCTAAGAATTGGGCCGTTTGGCAGATGTCATTCTATAACAGTGTGCAATTGTTGATGGGGTAATAATAATTACACACTTTAGAGAGGAGGGGATTTTACTTAGTCTGTCTGATGAAGAAGCCTGTATCTTTGCTTAATTTTTGAGGGAATTAAATAGTGTTACAAGTTGCACTAATTTGTGAGGGCTTAAGGAGAAAACAACAAGGTTTTATTATTTAAAAACCCATGAACTCCGTAGCTCCTCAACAAAAGAATTTGAAAGTACTTAGTCACGTTTTCCTTATGCAACTGAGATTAATTAGCTGGTTCCTAAGGCCTGTTGATCTTTGCTGTACATATTTCACTCAGCAATACATCGGCAACCACATCATCGAAAATGCCAGTGAAACCATACTGGCATAATTCCTTGCTAACTTTTCATACCTCGTTGAT
>NZ_BAAGTF010000024.1:0-134994 GCF_054782055.1 Aliiglaciecola aliphaticivorans | reverse complement strand
TTAGCTCAACGGATATTGCTACATAAACGTTTTAAAGTCACAGCAGCAATGCTCCTAGCAGCGCAAAATGCGCTACTCAAGGAAACAATATGTGTATAAAAAATGTGGGGAGCCTACAGCCTAAAGGCCATGCTACAAATCTGTAGGCGGGAGCTTTAGCCCCGCGAGTTATAGCAAACAATTCCATGGCCTAAAGGCCGTGCTACAAATCTGTAGGCGGGTGCTTTAGCCCCGCGAGTTATTTGTAGGCGGGTACTTTAGCCCCGCGCGTTATGGCAAACATTTCCATGGCCTAAAGGCCATGCTACAAACTTGTAGGCGGGTGCTTTAGCCCCGCGAGTTATTTGTAGTCGGGTGCTTTAGCCCCGCGAGATACCTTTGATTATTCTCTGGATACCGCCAACGAATAACCGTGTTCTTTCAACAAGGCATGTTGCTTGGCTTTGTCCAAATCACTGCGAACCATTTCAGCACACATTTCTTCTACTGTGATCTCTGGTACCCAGCCTAGTTTTTCTTTAGCTTTGGTTGGGTCGCCCAATAAGGTTTCAACCTCTGCAGGACGGAAGTAACGAGGATCAACTTTAACAATCACATCACCAACACTTACGCCTGGGGCATCATCACCGCTAACAGCCGTTACGGTCGCTATTTCATCTACACCTTCGCCGCTAAACTCTAAGCTAATACCCGCTTCTGCAGCAGACATACGCACAAATTCGCGTACTGAAATTTGTTTACCGGTAGCGATAACGAAATCTTCAGGCTTATCTTGTTGCAACATCATCCATTGCATACGGACGTAATCTTTTGCATGACCCCAGTCACGTAATGCATCCATATTTCCAAGGAACAAGCACTTTTCAAGACCTTGGGCAATGTTAGCAACAGCACGGGTAATTTTACGGGTTACAAAGGTTTCGCCACGGCGCGGAGACTCATGGTTAAACAAAATACCGTTACAAGCATAAATACCATAAGATTCACGGTAGTTTACCGCAATCCAGTAAGCGTACATTTTTGCCACGGCATAAGGTGAACGTGGGTGAAATGGTGTGGTTTCTTTTTGTGGAATTTCTTGTACTTCACCGTAAAGCTCTGAAGTAGAAGCTTGGTAAAACTTGGTTTTCTTTTCAAGGCCTAAGAAACGAATGGCTTCTAACAAACGTAGTGTACCTAAGGCATCTACGTCAGCAGTATATTCTGGCGCTTCAAATGAAACCGCAACGTGAGACTGAGCCCCTAAGTTGTAGACTTCATCAGGCTCAACCTCACGCATGATACGAATTAAGTTAGACGAATCAGACAAGTCGCCGTAATGTAACTTGAAGTTAGCGTTCTCTACATGAACATCTTCATAAATATGGTCAACACGCTGAGTGTTAAACAGTGAAGCACGACGCTTAATACCGTGAACTTCATAGCCTTTTTCTAATAAGAACTCAGCCAGGTAAGAACCATCTTGACCTGTAACCCCAGTAATTAGTGCAACTTTTTTTGTCATTTTATTTCCTTTACAAAATCTGGATTTGATTCCGTTATTTTTTCCAACTTAATTAAAAAAGTATCAATGATAGTGTTTTTATCTAAATAGCTTAACGCAAATTGTCGCGCTACTTTATTGTGTTCTTTTGTATCTTTGGTAATAGAGTTCTCTATTGCTGTGACAAGTGTATCAATACTTTCAGGTTCAATACACTCATAGATACCAGGGTGTGACTTTTCTATGCGTCCCAACTCGGTATGTTCTTCTGCGGTGACAATTGCATGCCCACCAGCGGACAAAATATTGGTTAGTTTTGAAGGTAACACCGCATCGGCTGCACCTTTTTTCTGGATCACCAAATGAATATCGGCCATAGCCAGTAATTGAGGGACTAATTCCCAAGGTTGCAGCGGCTTAAAATGCACATTCGACAGATGCAGTTCATCGGCCATTGATTTGAGTTGATCAACAATGGCCCCTGCGCCAACAAATACAAACTTAATATGGATATTTTCTCGTAATGCATTGGCGGCTTCTAACACAATCTCCAAACCTTGCTTCGCGCCCATGTTGCCCGCATAAAGTACAATTTTGTCTTCGCTGCTAAATCCCCATTTTTGGCGCAATCCAGAACCATCAGTTTCTGGCGTCACAAAGGATGTATCCGACCAATTGGGAAAATGTATTAGCTTATCTTCAGGTACACCTTTGCTTTTAGCGTTATCCATCATGCTAAAAGAAATGGTGGAGACTGCATCAAACCCCGACATTAACCAACGTTCTATTTTTTTAGCAACACTAGCCGCTTTGCCATCGCCCATCAGCCCTAAACCAAAGATGGCATCCACTTCAAAATCTTGAATATGTAATACGGTTTTTGTACCTGTTAATTTGGCATACAAAAGAGTAAATGGTGCACAAAATAGCGTAGGTTGAACCAAAATAATCACATCGGGCTTTTTAAAAAGACGACTGAAAAGTGCTAAACCAGAAGTAAAAGCAAAAGTTGCCAAATGCAATAAGCGTTTAACGGTGGTTACTTTGTTCGGTACATATAAAGGACAACGAATGAGTTCTACGCCGTTTTGAATCTCAGACTTAAACCAAAATTTTCGATAACCCTGATGAATTTGCCACTCAGGATAGTAAGGCGGAGCAACAACAGCAGTTACACCCACTCCACGTTCCACAAAAGCTTCACACATCTCACCGTTGTATTTGCCGATCCCGGTTAATTCCGGGGCATAATTTAAACTTTTTAAAAGCAGCTTCAAGCTATATCCCTATTGATTATTGCTACCAAACTCATGCCTAAGATCGTAATTGATTAGGTTATTTAAAATGCTCTATGCAAATCTCTTACCAGTAAACGTGAATTTACCGGTATATTATTGCATTCATTTGAAACAGTGAAAAATAAAGCCCAATGCGTTCATTCGTTTTTATTTTTCGAAAAATTGACACCTCGACAGCCTATTCAGTGGTGTTTTTTTAACTAAAGGGAAAAGTAACGCGCAGGCTCACACATAAGGCAGGCTAGGCTTAACTCCTTAGTTTTCAATCAAACGATTGTCCCATTAACAAGCGTTTAAACCAAGTTTTGCACCAAAAATGATCATGATTAGGAGTTAATTGTTTAGTTACTTGCCTTTAATTTACTGTGCGGCTTTCATTTCTCTTTTTTTAATCGCCTTTGCTGGATATCCCAAACAAATCATTCCTTCAGGCATATCTTCAAAAACAGAACTTCGAGCCCCAATAAGGGCTCCCTTTCCAATAGTAACACCGGGCGCAACAAATACATCTGTGGCTATCCATGCTTCAGGTTTAATTACTATAGGTTTTGCATATATATCAAAAGTTTCTACTTGGAAATCATGTGAACCTGTGCACAAATAACACTTTTGAGAAACAACAGCATTCGCACCAATGTTAATTTCTCCTAGGGTATATAGCTCAACATGATCACCAACCCATGCATGGTCACCTATAGTCAATTTCCACGGATAGGTTATGTTTACAGTTGGTCTGATAATGACGCCTGTACCAATTTTAGCTCCAAACAACCTTAGCAACCAATTGCGCCATTTATAAGCAAACTGCGGAGACCAAGCAAATAGGCTCGATTGCACTATCCACCATAGTTGAACCCAAATTGCGTTTCGGCCTCGAAAGCCCGCAGGCACTTGAAAACGACTAAGCTTTTGAAAGGTCATTATTACTCTGCTCAACTATTAAATTTAAACAATTTTCTAAATCATCCACTGCCGCTTCCATCGAAAAGTTTTGCCTATAGCAATTTAGAGCATTTTGTTTCATTTCCAACTTACTGTCGGAATCTAAAGACCACCATGAATTAAGAGTACTTTTAACGCCTGAAACAGAATCCGCGCCAGCAAAACCGGCATTAGCTTCGACCACTTCAGTCCATATGTTCACTTTTTTAGTAATTAGTGTTGGAGTTCCTGTAGATAAGGCTTCAGACACAACGATGCCAAAATTCTCTTGATGCGAAGGTAAAACAAAGGCTTCGCAGGCATAAAAAGCACCCCATTTAACATCTGCATCTAACATACCCAACCAACTAATTCGTTTTTCGATATTCAGAGCTATTGCTCTGTCTTGTAACTGGGGCTTTAGGTTGTTGTGATCGGGGCCTGCTATTGCCAATTGCGCCTGAGGGTATTTATCGCTCAACTCACCCAAGGCTTCAATTAATAGATCTATCCCCTTTTTTTCATGAATACGGCTAAGAAACAAAATAAAAGGCTTATTATTTAGGTGAGGAAATGAATCAAAGAACACCTTTTTAGCCTTTTCTTCATCCACTAGTGGCACTGGGCTTCCGTAGGCCACGACTTTTTCATTTGGCGAGTAAGGAGAAAATGGCTCTCGGGCTAATCTTAATTCTTCCTTTGAAGTAAACAGAACTTGAGCCGCATTATTGATTGAATGTCTTTCAAATAGTTTCCAATAAAGCGTTTTTTTAAGACGCCCTAGAAGATTATTTTCAGTAAACCAAGGGTCTAACATCCCGTGGGTAAATAATACATACGGAACTTTCTGTAAAGTACAAGCGTAGGCTGTTGCATAACTGTGGTACTGCCAAACACCTTGGATGATGACCACATCGAAGTTAGTTACATTTTCTTTCAGCCACGATTTAAATAAAGCAGAATACTTAAATATGCCTAAAGAGCCTTTAAAGGTTATTAACGGAAATGGGAAATCTGCAATATGCTTTTCATTAGGGTTGTCAAGAGATAGAACTGTAACCTCATGACCTCTATCAACCAGTCCTTTTGAGCTATTTAGTAACCCATTGATAGGTCCACCATTAGTTTTGTCAACCGAGGGAATTACCCTAAGAATTTTCATTTTATACTTCCACCTTCTGTGAGCAGACTTGGTTATATTCCGCTATATACGCTGCAATCATCGCTTTCATAGAGAAATATTTGGCATTAACAATGGATTTTGTTTTTAAATCTTTTTCGGCATGTAATTGGCTATGAATAATTTCAGCGGCCTGTGTTAGAATTTCAGATTCTACATATATAGCTGCATCACCACCCACCTCCGTCATGGTGCCCTGCCTGTAGTAATAATTTTACAACTATATCTAAGCAATATTTGCCATAACCAAGAATGACACTTAAATGGCTTTGGCATCCCCACGATTTTAATTTTTGACGCTAAAGCGTTTGGTGACCACCTCCACTCAGAAGTAGAGTGTCTAATCGGTATTCCAGAGATATAACTCGACAACATTCCAGATTCAAATAAAGCCAAAGCGAACTGATGTGAATGCTGCAAATCTGGATGAGAGATTAGTACTAGCCCCTCCCTATCTTTTTTAACATTCAAACTATTACTTCCTTTCTTCTATTTCTTCTAATATTAAGAAACGGTTTTTCAATGAAGTAGTAAGAAATTACAGCAACAAAAAACACTGCCATGACATTCACTCCGACCCCGTTTAAAACTGTATTCAATTCTGTTAGAAACAGCTGTTGCCATAAATAAAGACTATAAGAAATCATCCCAATAAAAACCAAAGCTCGTGATTCTAGAATACGAACTGCAAACGTCCCCGGATTTAACTGTAACCAGATAATCACATATAAAACCATTAAACTTTCAATTGTAATACCAAGGACAGTTTCATACCCTCTTACGTTATGCGCCAACATTGGAGAAATTAAAAATAAAATTAAAATAGCGCATATTAGTAACGGTTTACTTTTAAAGGCAAAACCGTTTAGTATTTTACTTTTTTCAAAAAATAAAAATGCTCCAAGAGTCCCAATTAGAATAGGATCAATAGCGGTATGAAACATCATTCCCAATTGCCCACGACTTTCAGGAAACAAAAAATAACTGACGACCCGAACAATTGGCATCATGACTGTTATAAACAACAAGTAATATGGGAGCCTAGCTAACCCAAAAAGCAGAATAGTCAATGGGAGGAATAAATAATATTGTTCTTCTAGAGCAAGAGTCCAAAAATGGCCAAGAAACCAACCATCAGGACCTATATCATCCATCCAAACATGACCATAATTCCAACTAAAAGTTGCTGCAGACAATATTTGCTGTTTAGAAACATTAATCTGATCATAATATGCAAATAATGTAACAACCAAAATATAGGCAAAAAAGGCCGGAAAAATACGCAGTGAACGTCGCACAAAAAAAGCATTAAAATCAATAATACCAAAGAGTTTATTCTCTTTTAGCAAAAGAAAGGTAATAAGAAACCCACTAATAACAAAAAAAATACGCACACCGAGACCGCCATTTCCCAAGAAGTCACCTACAAGTCCAAACGAGTTTAAATGGAAACTTCCGATTGAATGAGAAAATATTACCATTGAGACAGCAATTGCACGCAACCCATCAATTCCTTTTAACCTTTCCATATTGATCTTCCACCTAGCAATAAATTAGACATATGATTATTTAAGATGCTTAACCCACGGTCCCAATGGATCATCTAGCGCAACAACCGTTACGATATGGTTTTTAAATAAAAGTTTTCGAGAGCTGTTTATCAAGCCGTTAATTGGGCCGCCTGCTACAGGATTTACTGAACTGATATCTCTAAGTATTTTCATTTCATATCCTCATTGTCTATCAAGCTGGCCTGCTTATATCCAGCTGTATAAGCTGCAATCATCGCTTTCATAGAGAAACATTTGGCATTATCAATGGATTTTGTTGTTAAATCTTTTTCAGCGTGTAATTGGTTAAGAATGGTTTCAGCGGCCTGAGCTGGAATTTCAGGATCTATATATATCGCTGCATCACCACCTACCTCCGTCATAGGGGCCCTACCTGTGGTAATAACTTTGCACCCACAGGCCTGCGCTTCAGCAATTGGCCAGCCAAAGCCTTCTTGGAGTGACGGGAAAATTAATGCTTCAGCGGTTGAGTAAAAAGCGCGAATCTCCTCATTGGTTAAATCACTGAATTCTATAACTTTATTTTTTATTCCTAATGCATTTACTTTATCTCTTAAATCATCAGGCCACGGCTTACCAGCTAAAACTAACTTATGATCTTTATAGTCAGGGTATTGAATCAATTGAGAATAAATTTCAGCGACACCTTTGCGGTTTTTGTACCATTGATTTCCGCCTAAATGGAAAAAGTAACTTGCCTTTAAATTAGGTAATCGTTTATGAATTAATTTCCAAGCTTCATCCTGTAGCATAGGTGAATATGGATAATTAAGCGCATTGTAGGCAATTGAAGTATGCTCTAACGGGATATTTAACGTTTTGACTAATTCATCCTGTGTGTTTTTAGACACGCAAACAACATAAGTACATGCCTTTAATCCGGAGACAATCCATTTCTGAAAAACTTTTCCTGTAAATCCAGTTTTATTCGTTTTTATCAATCCTAAACCACTTTGGATGGCCAATAGGTCATGACAAGTCACTAAAGAGGGTTTATTAATCCATTTGGCGTACATTGCGTTTGAGTGATCACAGATATGAACCACATCAGCCCATTTAGCGGCTTGTTTTATTTGCCAACGAAATAGAAAAAAACGGTCAATATACCCTATCCATTTATCTAATCCATTCACTGCCTGACCACCTTTACATAGTATTGCTTCAGGACGAATTACCCTAACCTCATGGCCCTCTGCAAGCAGACCTTCTTTGAGCATAACCGCAAAACGCTGCATACTTTGTTGATGGCTTAAAATATAATTGGCAACAATTAATACTTTCATCTTGTTAAACCCCGCCTTCTATTTTTTTCAGTCTGCCAACAAGCTAAAGCGACAAAACCTAATCCCAGCAAAAGTAAAGAAAAGCCGTGTACGGTAAGCTGACCAATAATTGAGCCTGTAGGTAATTGAATTGCTATTACTAGCCATATAGATAAAGGTAAAAATTCATTATATCTTTTAAATATATTCCAAGCACTTAACAGGCCAATGATTATCAATAGCCACTTAAACAGGACGAGCATCATACCAACAACCCCGCCTTCATTTAATACTCGGTCAACTTCGTTCTCACCTAGAAGGAAGCCATCATTCGTGGCGGGCATAAACCCACGTGAAGCATTCGCTCCTGCACCTATACCATAACCAAGGAGAGCAAACTGCTCCCAAGTTTCATCAGCCCCCATGTACATCCCTTTAATCCGCCCTCCTACATCTTCCGATGCAGCGGCGTTATCAAAACGCTGAGCATTTGCCTCATAAGACCTTTCTATAACAGGAAAAAGTAAGAAAAATAAAACAATCAGCCCTGCTAAGCCAAATAACATTTTGCTTGGGGATATTTTAGGAATTTTGTTAGCGAATATAAGTGCCAAAAGCCACATACCTATAAAGAAAAGGGTCGTCATAATTGCCCCCCGAGATCCACTGATTAAAACCCCAACAAAAAACAATCCAATAATGAGTAATCGCAATAATGAATTCAATTGGTCTTTTAAACCACCGGCCATTAACCATAAAACGGCAGGTGTCACAAACGCTAAATAAGTGGTAAAGCCAACGGTGAATGAAAAAGTTCCAGTGGTTCGAACAATATCTTTAACAACAGTAAAAATTAACTGGTCATCTCCCCCAGCCTGCCGATTAATAAAGGCACTAGGGGGCGACATAAATTGTGCAAGCGCCAAAGGCACCATAAACAATAAAGTTAAAGCAAAAATTTTAAACAGATATTCAATGTCTTGCCAATTGAGTGCCCTGGCACAGAGTAAAGCGAACCATAGATAAAGCACCCAAAATCGAAAGCCAATGCCGCCCACTATCAAGGGTTGCAAGCCACTTAGCATTTGGATGGTGGTCCAAACAACGATGAGAACCGTCCAAAAAAGCAATATAGATTCACCAATAGCACGAGCATCATAATAACGGTGAAGAAAGCCCCAAAAAACAGCAATAGCAACAATTAAGTCTCGCAACCCAAGTAATGGGATGGTTGCACTGCCCCAAACCCATTTACGAATGGCACCTTCAAATAACACGATTAAAAAGATAGAGATAAAAAACTTACCCACAGGATGGAGGGTTTTCCAAGTCACTGAGGTGTCAGTTGACATTGCAACCGTCCTCATTTTGCAACCGCCTTGACTATTTTCGACTCGTAATCAATCCACTGGTACGACTGTGCTGACATCATCGCTGATTTACCAATTTTCTCAACTTTTCCGGGGTTACTAATTAAGTCATTAAGTGCATCTTTTATTGCGCCTGAATCTCGAACCGGAATAAGTATTCCTGTGTTTTCATCTGCTATATCTGGCAGCGCTGTGTGATCTGTTGCTATCACCACCATACCTTGCGACATAGCTTCAGTAATCACCATACCAAAACCTTCAAATAGACTTGGAAAAACCAAGACATCATGATCACGCATTACTTCGAGAACTTGTGAGTGTGGCATTGTATTTAAATAGGATGCATAAGGTAATTTTTCTTGCATCGATTTTAAGGCTGAACCACTCCCGATAAATGAAAATTCAATTTCATTCTCTAAAGCAGCAATAGCTTCAACGAGATAAGAAAGACCTTTACGTTGGCTTATCCCCCCAACATAAAGCACTTTTAACTTGTCTGTTGCTTGAAACCAGCTACGACCAAGGGACTCATTTACATTTGGGCAACCATAAGGCACTACGGTAATCGGAGCTATCGGTTGTGGATAATCTTCAAGTGTTTTTTGAGTAAAGCTACTGGCCACAATAATGTGATCGGCTAGAGCAAGCTCTTCATCTTTACGAGCTAGCTTGGTCTTACTGTCTTGGGTTGCGCTCCAGGAGTTGGCCCACTCTGGCTGCAACGCAGACTCTTCTTGATTTAAACTATGGTGTGTTCGCCAATAACCGATAGGCAATTCATAAATACATTTAATATTGAGTTGTTTGGCGACTTTAAATGTTTCTAAAGCACCGTCTTCATAACAATAAACCGCCGATACTTCATTAGCATGCTTTTTAAGGTATTTAGATGCAAAGCGATCAGTTGCGCGGTAAACATTATCTACAGAAGAAAATCCGACTTCATGCTTGGTTAGAAAGTTTAATTTTAGCTTACTCGCAAGCAATCGTAGCGCCTCCCTAAAAGGCGAACCAGATATAATACGCGATTTTATTTCACTAAAATCACGTCGTTTTATTTCAGCCACAAGCTTTGATGGCAACCAATTCCATCGTTCAGAATTCAAATGCAATGCCGTTACAAAAACATGTAATGAATCTGCATCGACTAAACCACGTGCCACAGCTTTGGAATTTTGATTTCCCGTTGGATGAACTAATAATATTTTTTGTTTAAGCATTTATTCTAATTCGATTAATTTTATAAATTTATCTGCAATTACATTTGAAGAGTGTGCTTTCAAATGATCAGCAATACGGTCACGGTTGATATTTGACTTAAGAGCTACCCTCATACCATTTTTTAAGCTTTCAATATCATTCGGCTTAACCAATTGTCCGCAGCCGCCAACAGCATCAGACAGACCACCAATATCACTCGCTACAACTTTACAGCCGCAGGCATATCCTTCTAAAACAACTACCCCAAAAGGCTCTGTCCAGATAGATGGTGCTAATAAAACTTTGTGTCGCTTTATCTCATTATATAAATCTTCGCCATTTAATCGGCCAGTAAACACGACTCTGTTACAAAGCTTTAATTTTTTGCATAAACTTTTTAAATTCCCTTCCTCTGGGCCAGTACCGACGATCGTTAAAGTTTTATTCTCATCCAGTTTTTCAAGCGCTTCTAATGCCAAATGAGCACCTTTATCTTTAATCAAACGTCCCATAAATACGAAATCTTTATCTTTATTTAATGAGTCAATTTTTGCTACAGACAAATCAATCGGATTTGGGATTACCTTAGATTTATTTCCATAGTAATCAGCCATAAATTGACTAACTGCGACATTATGCGCAAACTTCAAAACAAATTTTTTCAGATAGCTGATTACTTTTTGTTTCAATGTGTTATTTGCCAGAATCATGTGGTGTACAACAATCCACTTTTTTCTATAAAACAACAGCGGTATAACAGCGCGAAGGGAAACGCTATTGTGGATAAACACATCGCAATTTTTCACTTCTCGAAACAATGCAACATTAGATTTATCTCTAATAATTTTGTAATCTCGTTCTAACTCGGCTGATTCTCCAAGAGCACATGGAGTGAAGACCGCAACGTGGTTACCTTTATCATATAGGGCTGTTGCAAGAGTATCAGTAACCTTTTCAAGGCCCCCCATAGAAGGATAGAAAAAAGGTGTATAAATTAATATTCTCATTTTTCTTGGTTAACCCATTTAGAACGAGAGTTAACTTCCAAGGTAATATTATTTTTTTCTAACCATTGCTTTAGGCTTTCAATACTAGATGAAACAATTTCAGCTTCACCGATAGCCATTCCGGCTAAATTTACTTTATTTCCTAGATAGTAATTGATAAAACCTTTCAGATATCGTTTGGAAAAACCTAATTTTTTATATACAGAAAAAAGTCTTAAGTAGGTTAGATATTTTTCAATTTTAATTTTAAATTCAGAAGGACTATAAGGTTTATCTTGACCTCTATCTTTTGCCTGGTCAAAATGACGATTACCGCCTGTTGAATCAGCAATATCCCACCCAACAGTAATAATCTTATTCACCCCCATATGTACTAGCGTGTAAAAAACACTTTCGTGCATAATGCCCGGCCCTATTGGCCTGATTATCCCAGTCTTATCAAGTGTATAGCAATCAAAGCATTGATTGGTTGCTAGGTAATACTTAGGTTTGTAATTAAATCCTTCCATAAGTTGAAACTCAATATCATACTTTCCGAAAATGGGAGCACCTTTAGAGTTTCTGGTCATTATTGAGAGCGTATTTGGTTGATATTTATATTTAATTAAATTTGCAGAATTTATAAGGTGAATATCGCAAGGTATATCTATTAAATTAAGAGTCTGTTTTATACATACTATTAAAGGGTTATTATGTTTTTCTTTTTCATAAACTTCTTGCCAATTGTCAGCGGATGGTCCAGCAGAAATCACTAATGCAGTCTTTCCTTTAAAAGTATCTCTAAGTGCATCAATGACAAATACATCTTCTGACAAATCTTTTTTTATTTTTTCAATTGTTTGTTGATGACTCATGCTAGGAAACCCTGTATTGAAGAACGGTCGTGTAAATCATTAATCTTACAAAAATTTTCCCAGTCGTCTACTTCAGTCCATTGATGTAGAAAAACAAAATCTAACTTCGCAAAGGATGCAGCTTGATAGTCATATTTACTGTCCCCTAAAAAGAGAGCTGGGTGAGCGATGTTTTGGGCTAATATTTCCCGCTCTAAAATCACCTCTTTGGTATCCGGACTACCAAAAATTCCACCATCAAAATATTGCTTTAAATTGCGAGCTGCAAAAATTTCTCTTAACTCATTCTGGTCGCCCCCCGAAACAATAAGCCACTTTGATTGGGTTTTAAGTTTAAACTCCGCCAAGCCTTCAGCGATATCACAGGTCATTAGTCCATCTTTTACTGCTTGAGCAAAACGATTCAATAAATCTTGATACAGTGTTTCATCAAAGTCTTGTTGTAAAATCTCGTCAATAAAGTATTTCACTTTGGCATAGCGTGAAATGCCGCCATTTTGTTTATGGTAATCCACCAAAGCCTGTGCGGACGAATCCCCAAAGTGTTTGGTAGCCTCATAAAAGGCTTGAGTTTTTACTTTATTGGAGTTTAAAACCACGCCATCGCAATCAAAAACGAGGGTTTTATATTGTGTTATATCCAGTTCAGACATTGTGTAATTCCTTGAGAGCCAATTCTACTTTGGCAACATCATCCGGTATATCTACAGCTAAACTACCAGGCCTAGTTTCAACCATTCGGATGCTTTGCCCCCACTCCAAATAACGAATGATCTCAATATCCTCTGAATGCTCAAGCTTACTCTTTCGACCAAAAGCGCCATAATCTAATAACTCTTGTCTGCTAAATGCGTAAATGCAGACTTGTTTGTAGTATTCTGCAGGCTTATTCTTATCATCTTTAAACCCTGGTAGAGCTTTTCGTGACATATACACCATGCGTTTATTTTCAGTGAAGATCACTTTGGGGATATTAATACTCTCAGGGTTTTCATTAACACCAATAACAGCGTAACCATTAATTACATCATTTGGGTTGGCTTTTTTCGCATCGATTACCTTTAGGATATCCTTAGGATCAACCAGAGGCTCATCACCCTGTACATTAATATAAATATCAGCTTCAACTTTTTGTGCAACTTCAGCCAGCCGATCCGTGCCAGTTAAACAGTTTTCAGACGTCATAACGACTTGATAGCCCATTTCCAAGACTGCTGACTCAATATGCTTGTCATCTGTTGCTATAAAAACATTTTTTATGCCGACTGTTTTTGCACTTAATTCCGCTACCCACTGGATCATGGGCTTATCCGCTAGCTTTACCAATGGCTTCCCAGGGAAGCGACTGGATTTATACCTTGCAGGAATAACGATAATTGTTTTCATGACTTTCCCTCATAGACCAAAAATTGATTGAGTAGGTATGTCATAACGTGTAGGTGTTAAAGAGCAAAGTGGCAATCCATTGGCGTCTAAGTAGATTTTCAACGTTTGTTCCATTTCGCTGCTGCGTGGATCTTCTGCACCGAATCCGTCAAATCCAACCAAGTTAATGTTATTCGCGCCACCACTATTTGCAATAGCCAAGGCATAGGTCACAACTAAAGAATTTGGTAAGACGCAATAATTTTCGCTTACTGAAAATGTTTGAGGTGTTACGTCCAGCCCAAAATCTAAGACGTCTTTTGAAAGAAGAGCTTCCTTTATATCTTCAGGTAACATAGAAAGAGGAGTCACTAACGGTTGGGGTAATGTTAAATGTTCTTGACAGTCTGCAAGCAGCCTTACTGGGTGGCAAGCAGCTCGAATATTTATCAAAGACTGGTCTATATCTATTTGTGTATTTAGTGCAATTACATAAGGTTTATGGGTCTTAATATAATTTTCAATTAAACCTTGATAATCCTTTATGCTTGGTCCTGCGCCTATAATCAGAACAGACTTCCCTTCTATTTCATTTCTTGGGCTCCAACTTCCACGTGGCTCTCCAGAATAAAAATGACGAGCGGATTCTAAAGTCCCTAAGCTAAACTTCTTACCACCTTCAACTTTAAGATGGTTAATCACAGCTATAATGTCTTCGTCACTGTAGCGAGAATCTTGTAGCATTTCTTGAATATAAGTTGGGTGAATGCCATATTTACCAGCAAGGTAGTAATATGGGTTAGTTCCCCAGCCAAATTTTGCTTGCATGGGTTTAAAATGTTTGCGGATCACTTCAAACAATTTAGTTGGATTGCCAGTTTGTGCTCTTAAGCCTTCGATTGCTAAAGACAAGTATTCAGTTTGACCATTGCCAGGCCCTCGGCCCATACCTGTTACGGTTGCATCAACCCATGTAACCCCACCATTAATAGCTTCCAATGAGTTTGCGATGGCTTGCCCCATATTGTCGTGTGTATGAATCCCCAATTCACCGGACCATCCTGCTTGCAATGCTTGTACAATTAGACTGACTTGCTCTGGACTTAAACTACCCATTGAATCTGCGAAATAGAGGGAATCTATAGGGTAATCACTGGCAAGTTTAGCCAGTTTTGTAATTTCTTCTAGTTCTCTGTCGGCAACTTGCATTAAATTGAAGCCAACCAAATATCCGTTATCCTTTAGCCATTTTGACGCAGGTAAGCAGGCTTCAAACTCATGGACATGACAAGCAATACGGACTAACGAAACAATTGAATCAGAACTATTATTAAACAACGTTTCTAAAGACTCTATTTGTGTTGTTTTGTCTACTATCTCAGATCCATTTATCATCACACCGATTTTATTTTCTAGATTTTTAGGAATATTTAAGCTTGATAAAAAATACTCACTACTGAATGCACAACCGCCTTTAAACCCTTCATTTTTTAGGGTTCTCAAGCCTATTTCAACAAAATCCACATTGAGTGAATCCATCGCTTCAAGGTAGTCTGTGACTAACTCAGATGAGAAGTTCCAAGCGTTGTAGTAGCCACCATCTCTGAGTGTGCAGTCCAGTAATTTAATCATTTTCGTATCCCTAATTTATTTAAAATCTTGTAAACTTTTTCTTTCGCTAGTGGAGGCATTAGTTGCCAAAATTTTATAGCGATTGTGAATTGTAGTAATAAAATAAAAGCGACTGATATAGTTGCTACCAGTTCATAAGCAATAAGTAATAAACTAATTACAGTTAAACCAACACTTAAAAAAGAAAGTAAAAAATACTGCCAAGGCCAGTTTAATTGCTTACTCGTCATCCAGTTATGGGCCTTCCAAACTGACAAACTCATAACCATAGTTTCGGCCACAAGCAAACCAATGCCTGCTGATAACACCCCAAAAGTCTGTGAAAAAATGTAAATTGTTAGAATTAACCCCGCTAAAGCGATTAATGATATTGCCAGTTGAACCTTATATAAATTATTTCCTCGAAGAATGCTTTCTGCTGGCTGCGCCAAAACCATTATAAGTATTGAAGATGAAAGAGTGCTAAATAACATGGGATGAAATTCAATCGCCCCAGCAGTCCATATTTCGAATAAAGGTTCGACAAAAAGCTGTAAAACAATGAAACCAGGTGCAATCACAAAACATAACATAAGCCATAACAAAGCTAATGACGCTTGAGTTTCAAGTTGTTTTTTTTCATGTATATAGCGCATTAATTCGGGCAAGATTGGCCCAGTGAGTGATGCCATGCTTTGTTGAGCAACATTTGCGACGGTTCGATTAGTTGCGAATTGAGCAACTGCCGCAGCCCCCACGAAAGGTAAAATTAGAAAACGTATTCCGACCTGTCTAAACATATCGCTAGTATGTTTAGCTAGCATCCAGGTAGAGTTTGTGAATTGCTTTAAACCCAATTTTAAATTGGGTTTTGAAAATTTCAAATTTTCTTTCTTATATATGTTTAATACCAGATAAGATGCTATTAAATTTACGAAAAAAGTAGTGACGGCTAGCCCTATTACAGCATCAATCAACTCTCCACCAAAAACAACAATGAAGACGGGGATAGTTGACGTAAAAAAGGCGATGCCAACTTTCATCCAAGTAATAAAGGGGTAATAACCTAACAGAATTACAGGCCCCAGCAAAAAACCATAATAGTGACCAGAAATTAAAAGAACGAAAGCTAGTATCATCGCAGACAACAAAAAATCTTGTTTTGATTCAGGGTTGAGACCAAATGAGGAATCAACAATTGAAAATTGAAATTGTAAATAAACAACAAAGAATACAATTAATGAAGTTAAACCAACTATAGGCAGTGCGGAAAATAACTGCAGGACAACTTTATCAATATGTTGTCTACCGAGCTTTAAACTTTCATGATAAATAAAATCTCTATGAGCGCCTTGCATCAGCCCAGCAAAACCTATGAAGGTTATAAGCAGTAACCAAACACCATAGGTTTCAGCAGACCAATGGCTCAAGTAAACAGGTACAAAAACTATTTGAGTCAATAAACTAAGAACTATACCCACCCAGTTAGCAATACTTGCTGAAAATATCCTACTTGTAGCAGTAGAGCCTGACACCACTAACTCACTCCAAAAAAACAGTAATAAAGATGTTGCGAAAAAATGTATAAAATCATCAACCAGAAGACAAACTGTCAACTCAATGCTGTAGGTTTACAATTCACAAGTTCTAAGCATTAGCATGCTGTCCCAAATCTCTGTTTACACAATAAACCAAAGCCATAAAGAGTAATTCAAAGCGCAAGTTGATAGCTTATACTTATTCAACTCGTCGCTGATTTAACTACGATATCAACACATTTGGGCTTTGGTAATAAATACAAATTTCATCTAAAAGCCAATAGCACCTTTATTCACTTTATAAATTTTGAAGAGGGAATACGTTCAATTAACTTATCTAAAAATAAGCAAATAGTAATAACAATGGCACATGTGATGAATGAGACCAAAACTTTAAAATTGTTTATTTTAAAAGTGAATATGGAATCCAAAGTTATAATTACTAATGGATTAGCGACAAAAATTATTAACGTATTCTCTCCTAGCTTACGAGCTATTTTTTCAATTAAATTACTTAATTTTATTTTTTTCGAAAAAAATGGCAGCACAAAAATGCAAGAAGAAACCATTACACTCAGCGTAATATAGGGCGAGTGTGATACTCCTGAGTTTTCAAGAAAGTAAAATTCAACTGGTATAAATAACACCCCTGCAATTAGGTAGATAGGGTAATTTAGGGTGTTATTCTGCGCAATGATAATACCGCATAGGACATAAGGTACCCAAAACCAAAAAGGCCTATCAGACACCTTTTGAGTAATAGTAGATAATTCAATTAACCCATATGATGAATATATGTATAGACCAATTAAAATTATTGAGGCTAATATTAATAGATATTTATTAAATACAATTTTTCTAATAAAACAAAATAAAAATAGTAATTGGAATAATATGATAAAAAAATATTGTCCACTCCACCCGTAACCAGACCAGTGTTTCGTAATTAGGCTCTTTAAAGTTAAAGTATTGAAATCTGCGATGATAAGAAAGTAAATTGTACTCCAAAAGACAAAAACCACGAAAAGATGCTTAAACTTAGTCAAAACGTATAGACCAAAATTAGTCTTCGTACGCTGATATGCTTTTTCTAAGAAAAACGAAAAAACAATTATAAAAACAGGTACACTGAAGCGGAATATCTCACTAATCATTGCAGTTAAATCGCTGCTACCGATAAATAGGGTATTACTATGAATCCAAACAACACCAAAAATTGATATTGCACGTAATAAATCAATATTTATGTTTCTCTCTGATTGCACGGCAACATTCATAAACTATCCCCCAGCTAAAACTAGGTTTATTTGAATAATTACGACCATATTGCACCTATCGTACGCCATATCAATACGCATTCTTGTCAGTAAAACTGCGAAACACGGTAAAAATAACGATTTTAAAATCCATCCATAGTGACCAGTTTCGAATGTATTCCAGGTCGTATTCGATGCGCATTTTCATTTTATCTACGGTGTCAGTTTCACCGCGCCAGCCGTTTACTTGAGCCCAGCCGGTTATGCCAGGTTTAACTTTGTGGCGCAGCATGTAGTAATCCACTAACTTTCTGTATTCTTCATTGTGTTTTACTGCGTGTGGGCGGGGGCCAATCACTGACATGTCGCCTTTTAACACGTTAATAAATTGCGGTAGTTCGTCGAGTGAGGTTCGGCGTAAAAAGGAACCCACTTTAGTAATGCGGCTATCGCCCTTTTTCGCTTGTATAACATTGTCGGAATTTTCCGTTACCGTCATAGAGCGGAACTTCCAGACTTTGATTTTTTTACCGTTAAGGCCATAACGGTCTTGTTTAAAGATAACCGGGCCTTTGGATGTTAGTTTCACTGCCGCAGCTATGGCTAACATAGGAATAGAAATAAGGCTTAGGATAGAGAGTGACAATAAAATATCTTCTAAGCGTTTCACTATGGCTACACCGCCTTGCATGGGGTTGTCGTACACACTTATGGTTTGTACCCCACCCACGTGAGACATTTCACCGTGCATTAGGCAATACATGAATAAATCAGGGACAACGTGTACGTTGGCTGTGGTATCCCCTAATTGATAGAGCATTTCTTGAATGCGATGCTGAGCTTTGATGGGTAAGGCAATATAAATGACGTCGTAAAGCCCACGCTTGGCGCAATCGATACCCTTTTCTACGTTACCGTGGAGTAAATAGTGGTAGTCGTCGTCTAAGCGTTCAGGGGCTCGGTCGTCAAAGACTGCAGTTAAGCGATACCCTGTTTCAGGATTTTTCATGACTTCATTGGCTAAACGGATGCCTTTTTCAGACAGACCAAAAATAGCGATACTGCGGGTGTTATAACCCTTGCGGCGCATGTTGTGCAGGAAAAGTTGAAACATGATCCGCCAGCCAACTAGCGCCATAAAGGCCATAGTAAACCAGATTGCTAGGGCAAACCGTGAATAGTCTTCAGCGATTTTAAAGAAAAACAAATAACCTAGAATTAACATGCAGGCACATGACCAACATAGGAAGGTATAAAACACGATTTGTTTAAAGAAACCGGCGCGCCAAGAACGGTACAACGCAAACGACTCGGCCACCAATGCAAAACTCACAGAGCCGATAAGAGACAAGGTAAAATAATCTTTTGTATAATCTAAGCCGTAAACCAATACTGCACAAAAGAGTGCGAGTTGAATTACCACAACATCAACAAGTCGATACGCAGCCGCAAACTTGTTGGTATTGTTTTTAACCATACCACTTTGCATATTCATTTATCTAGTTCCTTTGCTTTTGTGAATCGGGATGAAAGCGTTATTTATCCAAATCTTCAAAAATAGTCTTACGTACGAAATCCAAATTTTCCTTACCACTAGAGTAAGTGATTTTTTTTACTTGTGTTTTTTGAACCAAAATGGACAGTTGGCGTATCCTGTCACTTTCTAATTCCAATGCAGAGTAGGCATTACCCAAAATGCTATTTTGTAAAAGCAAGATTAGTGCCTGACTAGAATTGATATTTTCAATTTCACAGTGCAGGCTATTATCAGGCTTATCTGTTACAGTTCTATTAAGAATATAGATGACTGATAGTTCTGAAGAAGTTTTATTTTCCTCGGATAAATCAGGCATTTCAAATATGCGTTTGTTAAAACGGTTATGCACTTTTTTAAGCTTAGCTACGTCACCACCAAGTGCATTTTCCACTGAATCGGGCCACATGCGGGCAATGGGCCAGCTGGGGTAAACTTTTGGTGCGTTACTTTCTGTTGCATTCGCACCAATTTGATGCAGCGCAATCATATCATCAGTTAGCCACTCACATCCAGCTTGTTGTAGCTTGGCACTCAAAGTTGACTTGCCCGTACCACTATTTGCTACCAATGCGAAGGTTTTTTCACCACGTTTCAACCCATTTGCGTGTATGCAAGGTACATGCTGAGTTTCTAACCACAGGGCCAGGGCCAATGTCTGAAAGTAGTGGGAAGACGATGTGCCTTCATCCCAATCAATGGTTATTTTGTTTTTCTGAATTAAAAACCGACCTTTACCTTCACAATTAACACTCAGCACATAGCTTTTAGGTGAAGGGAGGTAGGTTTGTGACTCATCTAACGAATTGGTTTTGGCTTTAGTAATATGGGTATTGGGATAAGGAAAGAGATTTAATTCGGTTAAGTATCTCTGTCCTTGATCTTTTAATGTCCATATTGGGAGCTGGTTCACATCGAGGCTAATTGCTTCAAACGCAAGTTCAACGGCCAATTCAGAGATGTTAGTTTTATCACCACTGCAAATAGCATCAGGCAAAAAACATTCAACGCCATGAAGCGGCGTTGAATAATACTTATCTTGCATTGGTAACTAATGCCTCTGTTCAATCCATGGTTTGAATCTAAGGTAGAAGCTTTAGCAGACTAACGATTAACCTGTAAAAGGATTACGTTTTGTGTGTCCGCCTTGCTCATCAGGAATACTTCCCGCGTAACCTTGAGTTAATTCTGCAAGATTACCAGGGTTAGTTAATTCTGGCTTGGTGTAGGGCTTTTTGCCACTAACGGAATCGTTCACATTTACTTTGTTCATGACGTGTCTCCCTATTTATTTAAATCTTAAACTATTTTCTTGCACGTAAGCGTGCTGCACCAAACAATAAACCGCTTAGGATCATTGCAGTAGTAGCTGGCTCTGGTACTTTAAGCGTTTCAGTATCAGCAACAAATGTTAACTCTTCGCCTTCAGCAATCGGTGAAGAAACAAGCAATACAGATAACGAATAAAATAAATCGTCGTATTCTGCGTTTACTTGGTCGGTATATATTGCGGTATCAAATGCACTAGCCGTTGCGAAAGCAACACCCACACCTGAATCTGGAGTATCCACATTGTCAGAATCGATATCGAATGCAATTCCACTATCAATACCGCTGATCGAGAAAGCGAAAATTCCACTCGCTACAGCATCATTAGTTAACGTCCAAGCACCATACACATCACCTGCTGGTGAAACGTTACCGCTGGAGAAACCTTGTTGAGTCAATGACCAACCTGTACCAGTTACCCCACCGGAAAAACCTTCTGCATCAGCAATAGGATCGCCAGTACCAAGAATCACATCTGGGTAAGCAGACCAAGTAACTACCTCAGATGAACCATCACCGAAGAGAGCCGTTACTTCAAGGCCTGCCATATCAGCACCTGTGATATTCGATTCATCGATAATAATGGCAGACTGAGCGCTTAAGCTCATTCCCACTAGTGACAAACCTGCAATTATTTTCTTAATCATGTGATGCTCCTTATTTAGTTCTGCGAACTTAAAAATTTCTTGAATATGCACTTAATGCTATTACTTCTGTAGAAATAACTGCAAAAGCCATTCCAGATATATTTTTCCCATATAAATCATACAGTTAACAAAACTCAATGTTAATGCATTGTTAACTCGAAAATGATCTGTAAAAATTCCTGACAGAAAAAACCTAATGTAAACAAAAGGTTATAATGTCATTTGTTGTTACAGTGGAGTGACATTTGGCATATAGTACCCTTAATTTACCGGTGTTCGAAAGCTTTATTTAGGTCTAAATATTATATGAATACATTGTTTGCTCTATTTGGTTCTAAAGCGCCTCGTTATTTTGAGGCGATTCAGGGCCACTATGAAAACTCAAATAAGCAAGTAATATCAGATAGTTACAGCTCGATCGGTGGCGCAGATTCTAGTGTTTTTTTGGGTAAGGTGGCCGATGCTGATGGGGTGTTAAAAACCGATACACCCGTCCCCCTGAAGATTGTGAGTGCAGGGCGATTTTGTTTAAAAAATGCACCTTTGGTGTGCGATGGTGCACTAAAAGATCGCGATCTTTGGGATTTGATCGATAGCGATTATTCGAAAACCATTGAGCAGCTCGACGGTGATTTTACCCTCATTTCCTGGCATCCAGATGCTGCTGAATTACGATTTTGTAGCGCTGCGTTTAATCCCCGCTCCCTATTTTATGGGTGGTTAGAGGGCTGCTTTGTGGTGACCACTGATTTGCAGTTGATGACGACCCTGCTCACCCCGGAAGTGGATAATATTTCGATTCTGCAGTGGCTGGCGGGACGGCCGGATCCGAATCGATCTATGTTCAGCAACATTGATCAGCTCCCCTTCGCTCACAGCGCCTGTTTAACTGCCGAAAATCAATTAACTGTGCGGCGATTTTGGGATATCCAACCCAACCACTCACTAAAGTTTGCCAATGAAGTGGAGTATGAGCAGGCTTTTTACGATGTGCTAAAACAAAGTGTCGCAGGGGCGTTGCCACTGAGTTCACAGGGTAAGCGGCCTGAACCTATTTTCAGCCAGATGAGCGGTGGTATGGATTCAACTTCTATCACCTCTATTTTACATTCATTGAGTGAGCATGGTGGCAAAGACGCAGATCTCCTTGGGTTTGAATTACATTCCATTTCTCATACTTATCGGAATACCCAGAGTTGTGACGAGATAGAAAAGATTGATGCAATGCGGGACTTTCTGAAGCTTCAACATAGTCATTTTGTTGAGCTAGACCAATTTACCAATCTTTCGTTTGCCCAGCTGTACCCTACTCAGTTACACAATCCTGGCGTGGTAGCTTCACCTAAGTACCAACAGGAAGCTGAAATGATTCAGCGGTTAGGGGGGCACGATTTGTTTACGGGCAATGGCGGAGACGAAATGTGTTGGGGTCACAGCTTTGCTTATCGGGACAGATTAGCCAGTGGTGATCTTGGAGTGACTAAAGAGGTGTTTAATTCTGCTCAACAGTTGGGTATGTCACCCATGAGGATCATGCTGCAAGTACTGGTTAAGCCATTATTGCCTCAGTCACTGTTAACCTTGTTAGGCAAGCAGCCAGTAGATGCCGACCACTTTCCCCAGTGGTTAGGGCCTCAACAACAAGCCATGTTGAAGTCGGTTGAGAAGCACAATCCATTTGCTCAAAGTAAACAATGGGCAAAACGAGCTCGCTATGAGGGCTTATTTACCACCTCCACTTTTAATAGCATGCGCTCTTATCAGCATGTTTGCGATCCTTTAGGGATTGCAGTACATCATCCGTTTTTCAACAAGCAGCTAGCGGAGTTTAGTTTTGCGGTGCCGCAGAAATTGCACATCCAGGGGCGATATCCGAAATATTTGTTGCGTAAAGCCATGGATAGCCATTTGCCAGAAAGCGTGTGTTGGGACCAGAACAAAACCGTATTTGATCAGCATTTTGCGAATTTGGTGCGTGCAAATAAAACCGAGTTGCGTGAGTTGTTATCCCATCCAGGTTTACAAGATTTAGGGTTGGTTGATAATGACATTTTGTTAGCCAGTTTCGATAAGGTAGTAGCCTCACCAAAGGGTTCGTTAAACGTCGATTTATTATACGCAATTTTAACCCAATCCTGGTACCAAACCCACATGTTGTAGCATGGCCTTTAGGCCATGGATTGTCTTTAGGCCATGAATGTTAGGCCATCAGGCTCTCTCGGGGCTAAAGCCACCGACTACAGGTATATTGAATCCCAATGGGGATATTGTTTTAGGCTTTTGACAATTCCTGCCCGCAATGGATTTGCAACAATGTACCGTGCGGCCTCAATTATATTTTCTTCTTTGCGTAATGCGTGGTCATGAAATCCTGCTTGCCATATTCCACCCTTTCGGTTTAATCGTTTGCATATTTGATGGGACGTGGTGCCTTTGATATACCCGATTACCTCGCTAAGGCTCGAATCACCTTCTAACGACATCAAAAAATGCACGTGGTCGGGCATAATCACCCAACTTAGAAACTGTATTTTGCCCCTTTGTTGGGATTTTTTCATGCATGCCACCACAATTCTGGCCAAGGTAAATTGGATAAATAATGGTTCCCGATGTTTTGTACAGGCAGTAATTAAATACACCTGACCGATTATAGAGCGGCGCCCTTTTGTTAGGGTTTTGCCCATGATTCAATCCTTTGAATGGCAAATTTTAAGTGTAGATTGAATATTGTTTAGACGGGGTACAGAAATATTGGGGGGGGAATTTTAGGGGCATTTCTCGGGGCCTGTAGCATGGTCTTTAGGCCTTGGATTGTCTTTAGGCCATGGGCATTTCTCGGGGCCTGTAGAATGGTCTTTAGGCCATTGGGTTTTAGGCCATGGTTTTTGCTCGGGGCTAAAGCCGCCGACTACAGGTGACTGTAGCATGGTCTTTAGGCCATGGATGTTAGACCATGGGCATTTCTCGGGGCTAAAGCCGCCGACTACAGGTGACTGTAGCATGGTCTTTAGGCCATGGGCATTTCTCGGGGCTAAAGCACCCGACTACAAGTGGCTGTAGCATGGTCTTTAGGCCATGGGCTCTCTCGGGGCTAAAGCCGCCGACTACAGGTGCCTGTAGCATGGTCTTTAGGCCATGGGCGTTTCTCGGGGCTAAAGCCGCCGACTACAGGTGCCTGTAGCATGGTCTTTAGACCATGGGCATTCCTCGGGGCTAAAGCCACCGACTACAGGTGACTGTAGCATGGTCTTTAGGCCATGAATGTCAGGCCATGGGCTTTCCCCTCGGGGTTATAGGGAAGATATGCTGGCTTGGAAGAATTGGCTTTTGTTGGTGATTTCGGTGTAGGTATTCACCACTTCTTTGCTGTCGTTAATGATAAAACCGTTTACGGTTAGCCATGAATGGGCTTCAAGGGTTTTGTCGTTATTTTCTTGAGTGTTGGTTGGCGTTGCAGAGCTGAACCTTACACCAATGTGCAAGGTCGAGGGCATATTTTTGCTTAGCAGCAATTCCTGAAAAGCCAAGCAACGGCGCAGACAATTCATGGGGCGATAATGGTGTCGAGTTACTTTGGCAAACAAGATGGCTTGTTGCAGATATTTGTGTTGGGGATAGGCATCAAACTGGTTGCTTGTATTGCTCACACTAAAGCTCTTATCGAGATACTTTTTCCATTTTTTGTAGGGCTGTTTGGATATGCGCCAATCCCATTTGGCTAATAACCAATAAGCATGCACGATGGTAGGTAAAGAGGTGATCAACTGCATACGTTTGTTTTCCCTAAATCAACCATTGTCCTACCCATGGAGCTTGCGCCCTAAGCTTCTTCTAACAGTCCTTTATCACTCATTGTGTCAATAAGCTCTGAAAGATCAGCTTGAATATTGTCGACTGTGGCGTCGTAATTTTGCTCGATGAGGGCCACCACCTGAGCTACAGACTGTCCCGTATTCAAGGCTTCAATCATTTCCGTACCTATGGGATCGAGGGTGTAATACTGGCCGCTGATAGAGTCTAAAATGACCGTCTCATCCACCACTTTTTGAAACAACGCTTTGTCTGAAAGTTTATATTTAGTGTCGCTATTCAGCATATTACGTCCTACTCATTGGTTTTTTATTCATCTAGGTAAAGTTACTGTCTCAATTCTAGAGCTTGGTTTACACCTGCGCCAGAGAACCTTGTTCTAGTTTATAGACTTTGTCTGCCACTTCACACAGTTGTTGGTCGTGAGTCACAATTATAATGGTTTTGTCTTTTAATGACTCCCCTAGAAGCCTAGAAAATTCCAATTTTCCGGCGTCATCGGTAAAAGACGTGGGTTCATCAAACAGCAAAATTTGTGGGTTAATCACTAAGGCACGCGCCAAGGAAATACGCTGTCGTTGTCCACCGGAAAGGAGTACACCGTTTTCACCCACTTTGGTGTAGTAGCCGGCTTTCAAATCGGTAATAAAGCTATCTGCACCGGCAAGTTTCGCAGCTTCAATAATCTCTTCTTCACTGGCTTGGGGCAAGCCATAGGCAATATTGTCTAAAATGTTGCCGTCACATAAGGCGATATCTTGCGACACTAAGCCAATTGCCTTGCGCAAAGACACTAGGCTGCAATCGGCAATAGCCTGGTTATCAATTAAGATGTTGCCGGTTTGAGGTTCCATAAACCGCATGAGTAAGTGAATTAAACTGGTTTTACCCGCGCCGTTTGGCCCCAGAATGATACTCACACTAGCGCTGTCAAAGCGTGCATCGACGCTTTTTAAAATGGGACTGTCAGGCTGATACGCAAAAGAAACACCATTAAACTCGATATCGCCCCTTTGGCAAGACAGGTCGAATTCGGCTTTATCATCTGACTCAGGGGATACATTAAATACCTCTAGAATACGTGTAGAAGAGCCCCTAGCCTGCTGTAGCTGACCGTATAACCCGGCAAAAGTACTCATGGGCTTGGCAAACACTAAGCCATACATCAGCAAGGTGATTAGATTGGGAATGGTGAGCTCGCCTGATTGATAGTGCAACGCGCTCACTACAACGATGAAGACAATACCAATTGATATAATCATTTGAATAAGCGGGGAAATGAGCGCTTGAATGCGCAGTAAACGGGTTCGCAGATCGAGTACCTGCTTGGCATTTTTGCGGAATTTTTTCGACTCAATACTTTGGCGATTAAAGGCTTTCACCAATTGCATAGAGCCAAAGTTTTCAGTGGCGATGGCAATGGCACCGGCCTGGTGTTTTATAACCTGCTCCGAAATAGGGCGGATGGTTTTACCAACAATTTTTATGGTGATTAAAAATACTGGCACCGTGACCACGATTATCAAGGCGATGCTCAAATTGATATTGGCCATCATAATGATTGCACCTATCACTATTAGCGCCGCGGGGACTAGCCCTGTTAACACGCCGGATAAGAAATAGCTGAGCACATTGGCGTCATTACTGATGAGAGATAGAATTTCGCCCTTTTTACGGTTGCTAAAATAGGCCATTGGCAACATTTGTACGTGGTCGTAAAGCCGGCAACTTAGGTCGTTTAATACTTGAGCGCCGACGATATTGGTGCGAAAGGTTGATTCAAAGCGCAATACCGCTTGCAAGATAATTAAGGCAACCCAAGCCAAGCATATTTGACCTATTGACCAGCCAAATGCATTTTCTTGATCCAAGATACTCATTGAAAACTGGCCGATAAAATAAGGGATACTCAGGCTTATCAGACTTTCTGCAAGCATCAACAGCACAGCAAGACACAATGCGGTTTTATGATAGCGGAGTAGTTTAAATAGCGATAAAAATGACATTGAATGAGTAGGTTAGGAACAATCGAGTATTGGCATCTACTCTACCTTATTTTAGTGAACGATGAACAGCAGGGATTGAAAATAAACCCCAAGCGGAGAGGTGAGTGTAAATCCAAGGCCTGTAGTCGGTGGCTTTAGCCCCGAGAGAGCCATGCACGGTCACCCTGTAGTCGGCGGCTTTAGCCCCGAGAGAGGGGTATCAAAACCCCATGATAAACCCATGGCCTAAAGACCATGCTACAGGGCTCGAGGAAAAAACCATGCACGGTCCCCCTGTAGTCGGCGGCTTTAGCCCCGAAAAGACAATATTGAAAATTATGATAATTCATGGTCGTCCTTACCTTTCATGGCCTAAAGACCATGCTACAGGGCTCGAGGAAAAAACCATGCACGGTCACCCTGTAGTCGGCGGCTTTAGCCCCGAGAGAGCCCATGGCCTAAAGACCATGCTACAGGGACCGAGGAAAAATCCATGCGCGGTCACCCTGTAGTCGGCGGCTTTAGCCCCGAAAAGACAATATTGAAAATTATGATAATTCATGGTCGTCCATACCTTTCATGGCCTAAAGGCCATGCTACAGGGCCCGAGGGGATAATTGACCTTCACTGCCCATGGCCTAAAGGCCATGCTACAGATTAAATGCCTATTCGACTAAATGGTTTAATGAATATAAATCGCGGGTTTGGGTGGATTGTTTGCGCACTTCTTCTAAGGCTTTGGCTTCGCTTATTTCGAACAGCGTGTTGATCAATCGGTTGAAGTGGTAATGCATTGCCTGTCTTGCTTCGGCTGAATCGTGATTTTTCAAGGCGGTGTATATTTTACGATGTTCTTCTAAACGATCGCTGTCGCTGCGGTTACACACGTTTTTATATACATTGACTATGTCGGGTTCTGAATCTCGTAATTGCCAGAATTTTTCAACCGCTAAGCATACCGCGTTGTTGCGAGTGGCTTTAGAAATAATCAAATGGAATTCGCGGTCTGCCTTTTCTGGATGAACCCCCTTTTCCATGGCAACTAATGTCCCTTCTAAATCGGCAAGTTCTTGCTCTGTAATAGACGCCGCGGCCAACGCAGCAGCCTCGCCTTCCACTAATGCTCTTGCTTGGGTTAATTCAAAGGCACTAACTTTGATTTCAGGTTCGTCGGTTTGCGGATTTTCCAGTACGTAAACCCCAGAGCTGGTTTTCACGTCAACTCGTTCGCGTACTTCTAAGGCTATAATGGCTTCGCGGATTGTAGGACGACTAACGTTAAAGGTTTCAGCTAATTCTCGTTCGGGTGGTAATCGACTTCCCGGTGGATATTTCCCGGAATCAATTAATGCTTCGATTTTTTCGACTATCTGCCAAAACATACGACGATTTTTCATCTATAATCCTCTCACCCAAACACAACAGCTTTAGTATTATTATTTCGCTTTTTCGTTTGATTTACTTATACCTAGGTTTGTACTAATACTTATTACGACAAACCATTTTTGATATTTACACTTGCTTAACAACTAAGGTAATGAGGATAGCATACACCTCCCCAAGATTATTACCAATAAAATTTAAATTGGTAACAACAACGGGCGATAATGGTTGACAATATTAGGTTATATTGATTAGATATCAGCATAAATTAACTTGGGGAAAATATATGACACACAGCGAAGCGTTTATTTACGGTGACAAGCAGCCAATTGAAGATATTGGTAATGGCATGAAGCGTCAATTAATGGGTTACAATGACCAAATTATGATGGCGAAAATCTGGTTTGACGATAATGCGATTGGTTATGTTCACGCCCATCCTCACTCTCAAGTTACTTATA
Organism: Aliiglaciecola aliphaticivorans; assembly: GCF_054782055.1. Classification (NCBI taxonomy): domain Bacteria; kingdom Pseudomonadati; phylum Pseudomonadota; class Gammaproteobacteria; order Alteromonadales; family Alteromonadaceae; genus Aliiglaciecola; species Aliiglaciecola aliphaticivorans. Next base: position 105,929 of record NZ_BAAGTF010000024.1, on the reverse strand, counting down.
TTGAGAGCGGAGAATTTGAAGTACAAGTGGGTGAAGAAAAACAATTGTTGAAAGCTGGCGATTGCTTTTTTATGCTTCCTCATGCAGATCATGGTGCAGTTTGTAAAAAGGCTGGTATCCTTATCGATGTATTCAGTCCTTTGCGTGAAGACTTCTTGTAAAATTAATTAATTAGAGAACCAATGAATGACATATCAGAATGAAAATACCAGCGATAACCCGACAGTGGATTTTTTTAGTAAACTAAGCGGGCCGCTAGTATTTGCAGGCGAGTGTATGCTTGAGTTGGTAAACAAGAGCGATAATGAGCTTGGAAAGTCTTTTGCAGGTGATTTATATAATTCTTGTGTCTATTTAAAGCGGGCGTTTCCTGAGCAAGATATCGAATTTATGTCGTGCTTAGGAACCGATAGACTCAGTAGTGAATTGATCAGTCGATTAGACGGTGAAGGTATCAGTACTGGGTTTCTTCCGAAAATCACCAGCCATCATATTGGCAGTTATATGGTCATTACTGATGATTTTGGTGAGCGCTCTTTTATTTATTGGCGTAGCGACTCTGCTGCTAAACGCATGATCAGTGCGTTGTCATCAGAACAATCCATGGCATTAAATAAAGCAGGCATGTTTTTCTTTTCAGGCATTAGTTTAGCCATATTGTTAGATGAAGAAAGAGCTTTGTTCTGGCAGAAACTAGAAGAAATGCAGCAAGCCGGCGTATTGATTGTGTTCGATCCGAACTATCGCCCTCAACTTTGGCGTTCGCCTGATATTGCAAAGATGAATATTGAAAAAGCCTTCCAGATGGCAGATGTACTGCTTCCTGGTGTGGATGATTTTGATAAGCTTTACGGTGTCGACGACGTGGAAGAGTGCATTGGCTTGTGCATGCAGTATTCGCCCAAAGAGCTAGTTATGAAGCAGGGCGAAAAAAATGTCATTATTGTTAATGAGCAAGGACGAGAAATTGTCCCCATCGTGGCCAATGACAATGTAGTTGATACAACCTCCGCAGGTGACGCCTTCAATGGTGTTTATCTTGGTGCACGGGTATCTGGTTTCGATCTGAAAACTTCCGCACTAGCTGCGAGCGCGGCAGCAAGCAAAGTAATAGAAACCCCTGGTGCTATCATGCCTAGAGACCTGTTTGAATCATTCTGGCAGTCTTATCAATTACCAAACCTGTAGTCGGCGGCTTTAGCCCCGAAAGAAAGCCCCGTTCAAACCCCATGGCCTAAAGACCATGCTACAGGACGTGCCACCTGTAGTCGGCGGCTTTAGCCCCGAGAGAGCCCCATGGAAAACCCATGGCCTAAAGACCATGCTACAGGGCGTACCACCTGTAGTCGGTGGCTTTAGCCCCGAGAGAGCCCCGTTTAAACCCCATGGCCTGAAACCCATGGCCTAAAGACCGTGCTACAGGACGTACCACCTGTAGTCGACGGCTTTAGCCCCGAAAGAGCCCCGTTTAAATCCCATGGCCTGAAACCCATGGCCTAAAGGCCATGCTACAGGACGCTCCACCTGTAGTCGGTGGCTTTAGCCCCGAGAGAAAGTCCCGTTCAAACCCCATGGCCAAAAGGCCATGCTACAGAGCGTTCCACCTGTAGTCGGCGGCTTTAGCCCCGAGGGAGAGCCCCATTCAAACCCCATGGCCTAAAGACCATGCTACAGAACGTGCCACCTGTAGTCGGTGGCTTTAGCCCCGAAAGAAAGCCCCGTTCAAATCCCATGGCCTAAAGACCATGCTACAGAACGTTCCACCTGTAGTCGGTGGCTTTAGCCCCGAGAGAGAGCCTATTCAAACCCCATGGCCTAAAGGCCATGCTACAGGCCGTGCCACCTGTAGTCGGTGGCTTTAGCCCCGAAAGAGCCCCATTGAAAATCCATGGCCTAAAGACCATGCTACAGGACGTTCCACCTGTAGTCGGTGGCTTTAGCCCCGAGAGAGCCCCATTGAAAACCCATGGCCTGAAACCCATGGCCTGAAGACCATGCTACAGGACGTGACACCTGTAGTCGGTGGCTTTAGCCCCGAGAGAAAGCCCCGTTCAAACCCCATGGCCTGAAACCCATGGCCTAAAGGCCATGCTACAGGACTCTACCTGTAGTCGGTGGCTTTAGCCCCGAGAGAGAGCCCCGTTCAAACCCCATGGCCTAAAGGCCATGCTACAGAACGTTCCACCTGTAGTCGGTGGCTTTAGCCCCGAGAGAAAGCCCGTTTAAATCCCATGGCCTAAAGACCATGCTACAGGACATGCCACCTGTAGTCGGTGGCTTTAGCCCTGAAAGAGAGCCCCGTTTAAATCCCATGGCCTGAAATCCATGGTCTAAAGACCATGCCACAGGACATGCCACCTGTAGTCGGTGGCTTTAGCCCCGAAAGAGAGCCCCGTTTAAATCCCATGGCCTGAAACCCATGGCCTAAAGGCCATGCTACAAAACCGGTCGATTCTTGGTTAACCAAATAAATCTAACCAAAAACCACAATTGGTATGACATTACTATTGGAGTTGCCAATTTTTACACATATAATCCCTTAATTGAGATAACAATAATTTTACATTTGGTAAGGGGAAAGTATGTTTCTTAGTTGGATGCTTGACTACAAACACAGTCAAAAATCGCGGTTTTCGTTGGTCTTACTTTTAACTGCCGTGCTCAGCGCTTGCGGCGGTGGAGGTGGCAGCACCGCAACAACACCGGTGATCCCTCCTGTTGTCGTCGAGCCAGAACCTGAACCTGAGATCTGTGTAAATGAAACATACGCTGTAACTTCTGCAACTGATGACGGCAGTTTTGATCCAGGCTACCCGCCGAGTAACGCTATAGACGGCCTAACTACGCCAGAATCCAGATGGTCTAGCGATGGAATAGACAAAGAGTTGATACTTGATTTAGGCACCAGCAAAGACGTAAGGGCTTTAACAATTAAGTGGTACAAAGGTAATCAGCGTACCGCCAGTTTTTCTGTGGCTACCTCAGCCAGTACTACACTAGACAATGCTACCTTTACTGATGTACTAGAAAATGCCGAATCCACAGGCACTCACAGCGGCTTCGAATTAGTAAGTTTAGAAGAATCAGATGCACGATTTATCAAGATTATCGGCATGGGAAATAGTGAAAATACCTTTAATAGCATCGTTGAAGTACAGGTACATAGCTGTGCAGAAGCCACGGGCGAGTATGCGGATATTCTTCCCAATGAAGTTGGTATCGATTTGTTAGACTGGTATCTAAGTGTACCCACAGATGAAGATAATAGTGGCACCTCCGACTCGATTTTCGAGACAGAACTGGCAGCCGGCTACACCAACTCTGAATTTTTTTATGCCTCAGAGGATAACGGCATCGTTATGCGCTCCCCAAGTTACGGTTTTAAGACCTCGCAAAATACCAACTATGTGCGTGTAGAGTTGCGTGAAATGCTGCGCAGAGGTGACCGCTCGATTAGCACTCAAGGTGTAAACAAGAACAACTGGGTGTTTGCTAGTGCTTCAGCCGAGGGCCAAGCCAATGCGGGCGGGGTAGACGGCGATTTACGAGTAACCTTGGCCGTCAACAAGGTCACTACTACTGGGGAAGATTATCAAATTGGACGTGTGGTCATTGGGCAAATACATGCCAACGATGATGAACCTGTTCGTTTGTATTATCGCAAACTTCCGGGAAATAACCTGGGTTCAATTTATTTCGCCCATGAAAGTCGTGAATTAGACAGTGACGGCGACACTATTGAAACCTATGTAGAGATGATAGGTTCAAGGAGCAATTCAGCAAGCAATCCGGCGGACGGCATTGCATTGGATGAAAAGTTTAGTTACCACATTAGTGTTAATGTGAATTTGCTAACGGTGACCATTAGCCGCGAAGGAAAGAGCGATCTGGTGGCAAATTACGATATGAGCGAAAGTATGTATGATGAAGACGGCCAATATCATTATTTCAAAGTTGGCGTTTATCATCTGAACAATTCAAGTGATCCTGACGAATATGCCCAAGCAACCTTTTACGAAATTAAGAACAGCCACACAGGGTATAGCGCCAGCGAATAAAGGATAAACCGGTCGGCGGGCGTTTCGGGCCCGCGCATATAATTGAAATACCGCCCTGTAGTCGGTGGCTTTAGCCCTGAAAGAGAGGGTATCAATATCCCATGGAAAATCCCCGTTCAAAACCCCATGGCCTAAAGACCATGCTACAGGAGGTGCCACCTGTAGTCGGGTGCTTTAGCCCCGAGAGAGGGGTATCAAAATCACATGGAAAATCCCATGGCCTAAAGACCATGCTACAGGGCGTGCCACCTGTAGTCGGCGGCTTTAGCCCCGAGAGAGGGTATCAATATCCCATGGCCTGAAGACCATGCTACAGGGCGTGCCACCTGTAGTCGGTGGCTTTAGCCCCGAGAGAGCCCCATGGCCTAAAGACCATGCTACAGGAGGTTCCACCTGTAGTCGGCGGCTTTAGCCCCGAGAGAGCCCCATGGCCTGAAGGCCATGCTACGGGTATGTTAATGCTGGTTGTCTAGGTGATAGAAGGTGGCTTGGACGTAGTCTTTTGGGTTACCGCTGTTGTTTTGGTTGTATACACCGGCTTTGAAATACATGTATTGGTTATTTTTATGATAGCCACTGTCAGTCATATCAAAAGATTTTGTGATATTGGGTTTACCTTGACGGATCAAGGTGACAAATAAAATGTTGTTTTCGACGGTGATCTTATAGCTAAATTTTTCATTTAACGAGATGCCGTCTTCTGGGTCTGCAAGAGTATGGGAGCGAGTGCCAATAAAGTTCACCCACTGGTCATCCCCGTCGTTAATTTCATGAGCGAAGTAAACTACGCCTTTGGAATTATTCGGCAGTTTGCGATAGTAGAGGCGAATCGGCTCGTCATCAGTTGCATGGATCTGGCCGATAATCACCCGCCCTACCTTTTTCTCATCACCGGTCGTTGACACACGATTAACTGCCAAGGTGGCCTCTAAACTACCCTCAATGGCACCAGCTTTGCGCTTAACCGAGCCGTGGGCTGCGCTAAACACCCAGTTATTTTCGGTAATACCTTGGGTTTTGATAGAAGCGTTGCCTCGTCTAAGCATTTCACGGAGTTCAGTTCGGGCATATTTGGTATTTTTGGAGGTTTTAGCGCCAACATTTGGACAAGCGAACACCATGCCCCCGTCTTCAGCGGTATAAAACAGTGGTTTTAGCTCAAAGCCATCACTTAAGGGTTTTTCGTAGATAATATCGGCTTTTTTGTCTTTGTTAAGATCAGTGGGTAAGGTCAATGTCCAATCTAACAAGTCAAAGTTTTCACTTGGCTTTTTGCTGGCGTCAAGGGCGTCTAAATTACCAAGTAAAACGCCGTCAGCCAAGTCTCTATGAGACGCTGGTATGTAACTTTGCTGGTCTGTTTGCTCTGCATAGCTAGTTGATGCCGAGGTCAAGCCAACGGCCAAAGGCGTGATAAAAAATAGCGTTTTGGTAAAAGATAATCGTCCAGAAAGAGAACCACACCAAGAATTAATTAACCTTAACATTGTACTCTCCCCAGGCTAATACTACGAAATTCATAAACTACGAATTTCAAAAACACTCGCCTTAGGAACCTGTGGCTCCCAAGGCGCAACTTCGACCCCAAATCTAGATGCTTATTTTGCTTCCACAGGGGCTATTTTAGGACATAAGAACCAAATACTTGCCATAGCGATAATAGCCAAGGCTGCACCTATCACAAATACCACAGTGTAGTTACCATCAGCGGTTAGTGAAGGTACCAAGTAAATCAATACACCGGCGGCCAATTTTGCAGCCATCCCAGCGAAACCTGACAAGGTTCCAACAGATTTACCACCAAACAAGTCACTTGGCAGAGTTTGAACATTACCAATGGAGGTTTGGAATCCAAACAGTATGGTTGCCATAATCAGAACGGCCGCCACTTCTCCACCCGGATCAGATAACATTAACAACGCCGGCAACATAATTAAGCAGCCCATGGAAATAACCAGTTTTCTGGTTTTATTCACTGTCCAACCGGCTTTAAGACGGTTTTGCGCAAGTAAACCACCAAACCAAGCGCCCAACATCGCGCCAACGTAAGGTACCCAACCGTAAATAGCTAAGCCCTTAACGTCCATTTGATAAACTTCAACTAAATAAGTGGGGATCCAGACAATAAACAACCACCAAATTGGGTCGATTGCTGCAGTGGCGATAATCACCCCCCAGCTTTGTTTATGGGATAATAACTGACCTGTAGTAGGCGTGTACTCTGGCGCAGTGTTGCCATTTTCACATTTCACTTCATTTTTCTGACCCGTAAGAATGTATTCGCGCTCTTCTTCGGTGATCCAAGAGTGAGAACCCGGTGGCGATTTGACAACGATCAACCAAGGAATTAGCCACAACAAACCAGTACAACCAACGATGACAAAAATCGCTTGCCAACTAAAAAACAAAGCAAGATAGGCAATTAGAGGAATAGACACAATACCACCAATGGCAGCACCTGAGTTGAATATCCCCTGGGCTAACGCTCTTTCACGGGTTGGAAACCACTCCGCGTTGGCTTTAGCCGCACCTGGCCAGTTACCCGCCTCAGAAATACCCAGAATCGACCTGAAGATACTGAAGGTTAAGATGCCTTGGGCAAAAGCATGCATGATGGTGGCCAATGACCAGATACCGATGGATAATACGAATCCCATTCGTGTCCCCACCCAATCGAATATCTTACCAAATAGTGCCTGACCAAAGGCATACGAGAATAAGAAGACAATACTGATAATGCCGTATACTTCTTTGAGCTCAGCATCAGTTTTCTCTGGATAAATTTCTTTACCCATGAATGGCCAGAGCACGCTTAAGGATTGTCTGTCGATATAGTTAACTACCGTTGCTAATGCAACGAGAGCAATCACCCACCATCTTAAATTCTTCATGTTTATATTTACCTATACCTGATGCTTCGAATATTATTCTTCACGTTTTTATTACGATTGCTGAATCGCGCTTTTTATTTTGTACAAACTATTCTGGTATTCACTATGCATTTCTAATCCAACCCAGAATTGCATATTGCCATGGTGATGCGCGCTATCGCCTGCTGCAGACAAACTAGATTTCAGTGTCGTCGCTGGCATCGCTTCAACTTGCTTATTAACTTGTTGCAAGTATTCTGACCCATAACCCATTGGGCTAAAGATCAGAATGACGAGAAGCGTTTGCGCCCATTTCATTGTGAAACATTTCCTACCACGACTGCAGTAGAAGGGCCGCCGGCAAAGGTTTCAGTGACGACAGGTAAAGGCGTGTTCACAAACTTATTGTTCAATATTTGGGTGCGAGGCTCACCGACAGTATGGTCAATGGTGATCACCTTATTCTGAATAAATTCATTTCCTTCAAGCAGAGTTTGCTGAACCCCTAACAAGAAGATAGACGAACCTGTTTTATTGCGTTTTCCAGCACCCACATTTTCAACTTTGCTATCCGTCATTCTAAAGTGCGGACCGAAAGTACTTTCATCTGTACCGCCTCGATACACTTTGGCCACCGCTCCTTCAATATTGACGAAGCTTGAATTTTTGATGGTGATATATTCAGCGTTATAAATCCCCAAGTCATCCTGCTCTTTGTCTAAGCGCAAAACATCACCGGTTATATTCTTGAACACACTATTGGTGATCACCAAGTTCTCCGCCATGCTGCGGTAACCTGAATCAAATACATGGGCCGAATGATTAACGTTTAAGTCGCTAAAATGGGTATTGTCGATGGTTAATTTGTAGTTATGCAGAGTTGGTAATTTGGTATTACGAATAAGTACATTACCGGCATTATCTGGGGTTTTAACACCAGAGATATTCAGCCCGTCTAATTTTAAGCTACCGCCATCTTCTATCTCGAAAGTTAACGAGCGCATGGGATAAAGTGTAACTGAACGAGGCGTTGCGGCTTTAAGGGTTACTACAGATTTAACTTGTAATTGTTTGTTTAGATCATAGTTACCTGGTGCAAGCAAAATAACCGTACCGTCATCTACCCCGGCAATGGTTTTCATCAACTCTTGGGCTGAAGAAACATTGACCACGTCCCCGGAATCAAATTCCACTGGCGCATCCGCTTTGGGATACCAGCTTACTCCGGTTTGGTCTTTTGAAATTGGCTCTAGGGAGGCGGCTGCACCCACATTGGCTTGTTGTGCACTTGCACTTTGCAGTAAGCCGTTAGCACCTCGTTTAAGATCACTTTTTTCAATGGAGAAACCCGAAGCAATTTCATCTTGAGGGCTTTGGCTGGCGATATTGTTGGCAAAAGTAATACCAGAAACATCATCAAATATCTTGAACGGGTTACTACCGTCTGCATTGATTATTAAGTTATTTGAAAAGCTGCTATCAATTGGCGTTGCAGTGCGCTCTGCATCACTTCCACCGGCTAAGTTGATGTTGTCGACATTCACAATGGTGTTGTTTTCGATGATGGCATTTTTAACTTGATGATAGCGATTGATAGATGAATTAGGCACACCGTTTAAAATAGTAAAACCACCGCCAAAACGAATACCGGTTAAGCCTTCCATGTAATTGTTACGGATTGTTTGATCAGCATTGATTACGCGAATACCTCCAGTATGGTCTTTACCATTTCCGAAGAATACGTTGCCTTCAACTAAATTACCGTTGCCATGACGCAAGGTTAAAGTGCCGCGGCTTTCCCAAAATACGTTGTTGAGGAATTTGTTTTTGCCAGACTTATTGGAAATAATTTCAACTTCACCATTGCAGCGTTCGAAGTAGTTATTTTCAACAACGGTTAGAGAGTCACTTAAGGAATATTTACTGGTACCAATACGCAAGGTTTCGCCACCGTTAGAGCCTAGAATAGGTCGAGGCCCAAAATAGTTGTGGTCAATGCGGTGGTTGTTTTGTTGGCTGGCTTCGCTATTTAATCTAACCGCCATGGTTACACCAGCGTTGTTTTTACCTTCTAAATGGCTATGGTCAAAACGGTTATTTTTACCGTATAACACCACCCACTTATCTGAGTTAAATTTGTCTGTATTGCTAAATCCGTCAATAACGACTTCCGTTACCCGAGAGTGATTAGCGAGGGTGTCAGCGTCTTCGCGGAATGAAATCACTTCACCAGTAGGACTGTAGCCGTCTTTGAATACCAGTCCTTCAACAACTAAATATTCACCTGATAAACGTAAATTGGAAAGGCCAGTTAAAATGACTTTCCCTTTGGTTGACGCTTTAAGGGTAATAGGTTTCTCAGCCGTCCCCTTGCCTTTCAAAAGAATTTCAAAATCTTTCCATTCTTTGTCGGCTAAAATAAGGGTGTCGCCAGGTTGTAATGAGGCTGCGGCTTGTGAAAATTGCTGTTGGTCGTTAATTAAAATGCCATCTGCGGTTTTTAGCATCTTTGCTGATGCCATCTGGCTAGTTGGTTTGCTGCTATTTTCAGCATTTTGAGAAGACGCGCTACAACCTACAACGGACACCACCATGGTAAGTGCAACGATACGGGGAAAAGAGAAATTTTTAGCAAACATTCAACACGACCTAATTCCATTTTAAAAATAAGTAGAACTCTGTAAGTACTATTCGTACGCAGAACCCTGGTTGGCAATGCATGTTGTAGAAACCATACATCAATTATTTGTTACTGACACTATTACTTATGCTCAAATAAGCTTAGGCTTTGAATTGCAATAATTAAAGTAATGAATATCGTAAAGACAATGTAACCAATTTCACAACATTGTGTCAACCACACATTAACATTTATTATTACCAATAATACCTCTATTGGTAATACCAAATACTATTCTATTGTTTTTAAACAAGTTTAACTTTTAAAAAAATGGGCCCCATTTAATGAGACCCATTTTCCACTTTAGTGATTAATTTCACTACGTCATCCATATGATTTGCAATCTGCTAGCAAAATGTCGCTAATGATGCATTCGCAAGATCCTAACCCGTGTTGGTTATGAGAACAGTAAACCACCGTTTATATCAACGTTATTACCTGTCATGTAAGATGAGTCGTCATCTGCCAAAAAGCCTACTAATTTAGCCACTTCTTCCGAGGTACCTTCACGCTTGATACAAGTTGCTCCAGCAACATTGGTACGAACCGCATCAGGGGTAAACGTATCGTGGAAACCGGTAGATATCATGCCCGGACACACCGAATTAACCCGGATATCAGGCCCAAGTTCTTTCGCTAATCCCCGTGTAAAGGTGGATACTGCCCCTTTAGAGGTCGCGTAAGGGATAGCGCCACCGCCGCCACCGTCGCGAGCCGCTTGGGACGAGAATGTCACGATAGTGCTACCAGGCTTCATGTGAGGAATAACGGCTTGAGACATTAAAAACAACGATGTTAGGTTAACGTCTAATACATATTTCCAGTGGGCTAGGTCCATCTCAGTAATTTTTTTACGATCAACCAGGCCGCCTGATACATGCACTAGGCAATCAATAGCGCCAAATTCATCTAACGCCGTATTAATGGTTTTGTCGACACTGCTTTGTTCAGTTAAGTCAGCTTGAAGTGCAACCGCTTTTCCACCCGCTTCAGTAATTTTAGCCACCGTTTCTTGTGCTCTTGTGGCACTTGCGTGATAGGTGATCAAAACACTTGCCCCTCTAGATGCTAACTCAACCGCACACGCTGCTCCGATATCTCTACCACCGCCAGCTACAATAGCTACTTTACCTGTCATTGACATTCGTTATTCTCCAAGAGTAAAAATTTAGTTTATACCAGTAAAAACGTTGCAATTATTAAGTTGTATCGTCGAAAAACTTAGGCTTAGGTAAGCTTCTCAACTTATATAAACAAAGCGGTTGCCGCCGCATATGTTAAATTAAAGTAACTAAGCAGAATTTCATTATCAACCAAGAATTCAAACTTGTGATTACCAAAAGCACTAACCAAAATTAACCATTGGTTTTAATTTAAACTATAGTTCAAATAGCATTTTAGTCGAGTCATCGGAATTAAGGCACTAAATTCAAGTACTGTAAGACACATTAAATTTGATTCAGTGACAGTGGAATAGCCATTATTTAGTGTGCTGTGCGACTAAAGCAGTATTGAAATAGGATCATTTTAGGGTTTCAATCTATATTCATAAGTAGGTTTTTAAAATGCCGTAAGTGTTAATTGTCTGATTGAAGGAATGGCTGTGAAAGGTATTGTTTTTGTAAAGTTCAATGAGTTTGTGGAAGAGCTTTGGGGAGAAGAGTTTTGGGATACCTTGTTAGACGAAGCCCAGCTGTCCAGTGAAGGTATTTACACAACGGTAGGCACTTACGATGATGAAGAGCTGTTTACTCTCATTGGACTGGTAGTTGAGCAAAAAAATATCTCCCCTAAAGATGCCCAGTTTGCATTCGGTAAATGGGTATTTAAAGAGCTGCTTAATGCCGCTCCTGCTGGGGCTCATAACTTTAAAGATGTTTTTGAATTTTTACATGCGGTGCAAGACTTTATCCACGTAGAAGTGAAAAAACTTAATCCCGATGCTTTATTGCCCGAATTCGAATTTCTAAGTGAAACGCCCAACACCTTAACCTTTCTTTATCAGTCACCGCGTAATTTATGCTATTTCTGCGAAGGCATTGTGCACGGTTTAGCAGAACATACGGGGCAAACAGTGGAAGTGTCTCAGACAGAATGTCAGCATCAAGGTGATAGCCGCTGCGTAATGGAAGTGGTAAAAGTTTGACCCTGTCTAAGGAAGAACTGGAAAAAAGAGTTTCCGTTCTCGAACGCAAAGCCTTGAGAGAGAAAAAGGCAAGGCAACTGGCCGAGAATCAGCTAGAGAAGTATTCCTTGGATATTTATGAAGCCAATCAGTCTTTGAAAGCAGCCTTAGCAGGTTCCGAACAAAAGCAATTGGAACTAGAATACTTAGCCCACACCTCCAGCGCCGTAGCCTCCGAAATTCCCTTAAGAGAGATGGTTTCGAATATTGTCGATTTAACCGGCGAGTTTTGTTGTGCCCGATATGGTCTTTTTGTCATCAGTGAAGAAGGCCAATGGCTAACTGAAAAAACCCCCAAAGTCTGGATTTCTGAGCAGGGATGGCAAGAAAACAACGCCATTAAGGAATTCGTAACGGATCTGCTCCCCGTTAGCAATAATGACCTGCTTGCATCGTGGCGAAGCGCTGAAATTAAAAATAACGAACTCAATGAGAGCGCGCCGTTAAATTCCATTTTCTACACCAATGTTGCCTGGTCAGGTAAAAAAATCGGTTGGTTAGCCTTTTTAAGCCAAGAAGCTGAATTAAATCAAGATCTTGAAGTGATATTAAACACCTCGAAAGAACACTTAGTCAGTGGGGTTCGCAGGCGCTTAACGGATATAAGAATTCTACAACGTAATGTACAGTTACAAGACTCATTAAGTAGCCTCGAAAAAGCTCGCCGCCAACTTATTCAGTCTGAAAAAATGGCATCTTTAGGGCAATTGGCAGCCGGCGTTGCCCATGAGATCAACAACCCCATTGCCTTTATTCGGTCTAATTTAGAAGTGTTGCAAGATTATCTACATGACTACAAAAAACTAACCTCAGAAGTGCAGACTAACTTAACCAAGCAGAATACTCTGGATACCAGCCAATTCTCACAAATATGTAAAAAAATAGACCTTGATTACATAGAAGAAGATTCCGAAGATCTCCTTAAATCAAATATTGAGGGCTTAGATAGAGTAAAAGAAATCGTCGATAACCTGAAAGGATTTTCCCACGCAGGTGATGAAGCCTTAGTAGCAACATCATTAAATAATTGTATCCAATCTGCCCTTAAAATAGCGGGTAATATGTTCAAGTATGAACACAAGGTAATAAACAATATCTCTGGGGACTGCCCACCCGTGTTGGGTAATTCTGGGCAATTACAGCAGGTATTTGTTAATTTATTTGTCAATGCAGCACATGCAATGGAAAAGGGGGGAATTTTAACCATCGATTACACGCATATTAAAGAAGGCGTAGTTGTGCATATTCAAGATACGGGTTGCGGAATGGACGAAGAAACCGTTAACCAGTTATTTACCCCTTTCTTTACAACCAAACCTGTTGGTATCGGCACTGGGTTAGGGTTATCAGTTTCCTATGCAATATTAGAAGCCCACGGCGCGCAAGTAACCGTAGATTCCCAGCTAAACCTAGGTACAACCTTTCATATAAAATTTCCGATAATCGACTAAATCTCCTCTCCATTGTCTTCAACAACCAACGAAAGAGCTTGAGACTGACTTTTTTCAAATTGAATCAACTTGGTGATAGTAACATCACTGAATGTGTGTCCTTCTGGCAGTACTAATATGTGTTTATCATTGAGAATGTTGTTGCGCAACACCATTCCTGGCTTGAGTTCCTCAGTGCTAATCGTATTGTCAATAAACTTATCGGAGACAATATCTTCGTTATCCAACAAAATGTCTAAAACCACGGGGTCATAGTGTGAACCTTTTAGCTTTTTCATTTCCATTAGGCAGGCAATGTCATCTAGCTTTTGAGCAGTGATTCGAGCTGTTTTAAAACGCCAATAATCTCTGGCGACGGCTAAAATTTTTGCACCCATAGGAATTTGGCCATCTTCCAGCTTTTTAGGCCCTGCGCCATTGAGGGTTTCATATTGGCAAGTAATAATATCAGAGACATTTTGCAAATGAGTGGCCGGAGCAAGTACTAACTTTGCGATGTTAATTTGTTCCAGAAACTCTTGCTGTTGATTATAGTTTAGCTCTTTGAAAGGACGACTATATATTGCTGAATCTAAACCTAACAAACCCATTTCACACAACAGTGCAGCATAAGATACATCTTTAATTTGCTGTTGAGATAACCCTAATTTTTCCGCAATGCGGCTCGCAAGTAAACTCACGCTATTGGCAAAACCACCACTTAAATTGGGGTTAATACTGATCATGTTATACAGCACTTTTTGTGTGGCACTGTTGTTGTGTTCAATTCGCTGCATGGCCAATTGTATTTGCTTAGTCCGCAGTTTAACTTTGTCTTCTAAATTTTGATTAAGCTTTTTCAGCAGACAATTTTGCTTTTTTACTAACTTTTGTAAGTGATTATTTTCATTTTTTAACCTAACCTTTTCCAAGCCCTCTTCAATGGTTTGGATGATCTCTTCATTGTTCCAAGGTTTCTGTAAATATCGATGGATTTTGCCCTTGTTGACTGCATCAATGGTCGACTCCATGTCAGAATATCCGGTTAATAAAATACGATGACAGTCAGGCGTTAATTCAGCCACTTTCTGGAGTAATTCCGCGCCCGACATTCCGGGCATTTTCATATCAGAGATGATCAGATCGATCTTATTCTGGGCCATTACTTCAAGGGCTTTGGCACCACTTTCAGCCAGTAACAGTTGATAGTTTTGTTTGTACAATAAACGCTTCAATGATTTGAGAATATTCACTTCATCGTCTACACAAAGTACCGTCATGGTAATAGCAGCGTCTAACAATTGTTCACTCATTTGGGGGGCTCTTCAGATTTTCGTTATCGGTTAAAATAGGTAAGGTTATGGTGAAACAGCTTCCTTTGTTTACCTTGCTGGTTACCGTAATATCCCCTCCATGCTCTTGAATAATGCCATAGGATATGGATAAACCTAAACCTGTGCCCTTGCCTACATCTTTGGTGGTAAAAAATGGGTCGAACAGCTTACTTAGGTTTTCCGGGGGGATGCCCGAACCATTGTCTTTAACCGCTATTAAGATTTGTTGATCTTTTACTTTAGTGGAAATTGAAATTTGCCCGTTGTCACGAATGGCTTGCCCTGCATTGATCAACAAGTTTGTGAGCACCTGGCTAATTTTGCCAAAATTAATCTTAATTTTGGGTACCTCAGAAAGATCTTTTTGAATGTCACAATGATACTTAAGCTCATTGCTTACCATTTTGAGCGTACTTTCAATACACTCGTTTATATCTAACCAACTTTTCTCTTCAACATCTGCCCGTGAAAATTGCTTGAGATCTTTAACGATGTTGGTCACTCGCTCTAAACCTTCAACAGACTCAACAAGAACATCTTTAGAATCTTCATTTATGAATGCTAAGTCTTCACTATTTACAATTTCAATTAAATTTTGTTTCGACAACTCTAATGATTCTGAAGGCCCTTTGCCGTAAACAGCCACTAGGTTCTCGCTGATTTTGCGATAAATACCGATATATTCTTCGAGACTGCTTAAATTGCTTTTCACAAAACCAATGGGATTGTTAATTTCATGGGCCACGCCTGCGGCAAGTTGACCAATTGAGGCCATTTTAGCCGCTTGAGTGAGTTGTTTCTGGGTAGCCTGCAACTCTTGGTTTATTTGTTCCAACTCATCATTTCGCTGATGTAATAACGTGGTTCTTTGGGCTACTTTTTGCTCCAGTGTGCGATTAAGCTCTTCAAGTTCATCCTGATACGCCTGTTTACGGGAGTTTTCATACTCCAAGGTGGTAACAAGTTTATTGAATGCACGTGTTACCTCGGCAAGTTCGTCTTTACCATTCACTGGCAATTGGGCTTGATTAAATGAGCCGCTTTCAACATTTTGCGAAACTTTGCGCGCCGCAATACGTAAGCTTTCCAACTGCCTGGTTAAATAATTACCCAAAAAGAATGAAAATAAAGCAACGAGTGCCATTTCGATGATTGCGATACTGGTTGTCCACTTCTTGATCACTTCTAGAGAATCTTGGATGTTTAATGTATCTACTCCCAATTCCACCCGGCCGTAAAGTTGCTCTGCTTCGGTTATATTTACAAAGCTATCAAAAACACCATCAGTGACATTACTAACGTCAATATCTTGGTTAAATTGACGGGCTAACAAGTTGTTGTCTCCGGCTTGGGCTAAGACTTGATTTTCGGTGTTTACCACTCTTACATACAGAATATCAGGGTTACTTAATAGCTCTACACAGTAGGTTTCTAATGATGCGAGATCATAGGTTAACACCGCATTTTTTGTTGTACTTGCAAATAAGGTAGCCACAGTTGATGAACGGCTGACTAAATTTTCATTGAGGGTATTGCGCATAAAATTAATTGCTGTAAATATCAAAGCAACCAGCAGCACACCCTCAATGACGGCAATGCTAACAATGGTTTTATTGCGTAAAGAAAGGTGCATTAATTCACCGTGCCAGTTGCTTTGTTGTGGAACAGCGCTTCGATGTTAAGTGCTCTTACATCATCCCAATCGCTGTCTGTTGCGGTTTCAAAACCGTTAAAGTTAATGTTTTTAAGTAATACTTTGCCGTGTTCACTATTGTTCATATTCACTAAAGCGGCTTGGATCTTAACCCTGGTGGCAGCATCGACATCTGGGTGGCTGGCAATAGCATGTGAGGTATACCTGGCACTCTTCCAGATCGTCACTAAACTAGCCTGTATCTCTTCATCCATATTATTAAGGGTGCGTTGAATTCCACCGCCCGCAGGGAAAAAGCCTCTGGACACATTTAAGTAAACAGAATCGTGTGAGCCCACATACATAGGCGTAAATTCCACACCTAAGTTATTTAGTTCGGCTTGGGGCAATAAAGTGGCTGCAAAAGCGGCCGGAGCGGGGAAAGCTAAACGGCTACCGACTAGGTCATGGATGGTTTTTATGTTGCTATCGGCATGGGTAACGATAACCCCTTGGATAGTTTTATTACTTTGTTTAGCTAAGGCATCATAGCCCGATACTTGCTGATAAAAGATGTAATGGTAGGGATTCATATAAGCTAAATCATAATCCCCAGATTCGAGGCGTTTTTCGAAGGTCGGAATATCTTTGGCCGTGCTAAACACAATATTGACATCGCTTTGTTGGCTAATGTGGTGAAAAATTGGGGTCCACAATTCAGCCAAACGTTTTGCGGATTGTTGCGGAACAATACCAAACGTCAGGGTTTTCTGTTGTGCCGCGACAACACTCGAAAAACCAAATAGCAAACCAATCAATAGGGCTAATTTATACATCAATCACCTCATCTTTTATCAATGTTACTGGGTCATTTCATTAACTAAACTTAATAATTTGTCTTTTTCAAAAGGCTTAGAAAGTGCGGCATTGGCACCTAAAGCAAGTGCTTCATCTAAGCTTTCCTGATCCAACGCTGAAATAACCAATATTTTTAAATCTTGAAATTGTTCGTCTGCTCGTAAATGCTTCAAAAGTTCGAAACCATTTAGGCCAGGCATTGTTAAATCTAAGGTCATGATGCAGGGCTTGTGTTGCATCAGCTTACTTCCTGCTAAAAAGCCGTTGGTGGCAGTATCACACTCAAACCCGTCCTTTTTGAGAACACGTTTGATCGCATTTCCCATGTCTTTATCATCATCAACAATTAGAACCGTTTTGCTTTTAGGCAATAGTTCTGCTGGCACAGGCATATTGTTTTGCTTTAAAAAAAGCACAAAATTATCCACAGTGACTCGATTGTTGCCCCTTCCTGGTAGCTTGTAACCTTTCAAACTTCCCTTATCAATCCACCGTATTACTGTGCGTAAATTGACATCGCAATATTCTGCAATGTCACCAGTAGTAAGAGATTTCACTTTAGCCATAATCATATTCCCTGAATTAGTTTGGTATTTATATCACATAAGACAAATGAGTCATACATGACTAAAGTATAATACACGACATTTGTGACATTTGCTACATTTGCACAATCGAAACGAACAACGTTTTTCTGCTTTACGCAAACAGCTCATTAAAAACAGCGGCGTTTGGCTTTATTAGGTGATGGTAAGAATGAAGAAACTGTATGTATTAATGGCTGCCTGTGTACTGACATTGCAAAGTGTTCAGGCAACAGAATTTGATGCCAGCGTATTACTTAGATACGAAAATGAAACGGATCAAATTAATCTGGCTCCGCGCAAAAGAGTGAGAATGATTGCAGCGTTAGGGATCACCAGTCAATTTAACGATACCTGGTCATTTACGGCACAAGCGCGCACAGGGTTAAAGAACAAACAAAACGTTCCAGCGAACACCTTATATCAAATCACTGATCAGCCTGCTGGCGACAAAGACGTTTATTTAACTCGGTTTTTTATTCAGGCAAAATTCGACAATCTTAACCTGATTGCGGGCAAGATCCCGTGGAAAACCGCACAAGTCACCGACCTGTTTTGGGACAGGCACTTAAATCCAATTGGCGTGCATGTTGACTATGCTCTTGGAGCAGGACAGGCATTCAAATTTACTACCTTTAAGCCCCTCGACGGGGCCAATGGCACAGTGGGCCATATGTCGATTTTTCAATTTCAACATGAAATCGCCAGCAAATGGGGCAAGTTAACGCTGTCTCCTTGGCTTGTGGATTATCAAGGTGAATCTGATGCTCTCTACGCTAAAAAAGACACCCAATATGATAATCAATTTGTACGTTTATCCATGCAACTAAAACGCGGTCAGTGGCAACTAGGTGCAGATATTGGCAAATCAATTAAAGGCGCACCGACTGAGGTGGGTGAAGCGTTCTCAGATCAAAAAACAAGCTATGCCTTTGAGTTAAAACATGGCAGCTTGAAAAAAGACGGAAATTTTTTAACCCAACTGAGATATTTACACGTTGAAAGGTTCTCCGTAGTCACTGAGTTTGCTCAAAATGCGTCGAGCCGTTTTGCCACAAGCAACTTTAAAGGGTGGGATTTGCGTATACGTCATAAGATGAATAAAAACTTATGGGTAGGTGGTCGCTTATCTCGAACGCAGCGTTTACTTGGCGATGCCGAGCAAAGTGTGCGATTCAGATTAGAAACAAAATATACATTTTAACTGTTATTTAGGACTTACGATTATGTCTAACGCCGTACAAAAATATCTATCAGAAACACCTACGGAACTTTGCAACCTGTTAGTTATTGATGATGAAGAAAGTAACTTAAAAGCGATTACACGGACTTTTAGGCGCACTAAGTATCAAGTATTCACAGCCGATAGTGCAGAAAAAGGTTTAGAGTTGCTAAGGCAACATGAATTTCAAGTTGTTTTGTCTGATTTTCGTATGCCCGATATTGACGGCGGAACCTTAGTTAAAAACATTAAACAATGTTATCCCAATATCATTTCCATGATTCTTACCGGGTATGCAGATTTTGATGCAGCAGTAGATGTGATGAACTCTGGCGCGGCTTATAAATTTCTAACGAAACCCTGGAACAATCAGAAGTTAATAGCAGAAATTGACCAAGGCTTTAGAGAATATGAGCAACGCCTTTTGCAGAGTTCGAAAAATAAGTTAAACGCCCGTTACGTGAAACCTGATCGTGTGAAGCTTGATAGCACCATTAGATTTTTACTCCAACAAGATGCTAAGTTTGCGCTAGCGTCTGTGATGATTTCTGATATTTCATTGCACGATCAGTATTGGGCAAAAAAGGAAGACGAAGAACTTTTAGGCCTTGAGTCTGTGGTTAAGAACATCCGTGCGTGTTTACCCCTAAGTTGCGAAGTCTTTGAAGTTGAAGTGGATCAGGTGTTGATTATTATTCCCGAGAATGAATGCGACGAGGAATTACATACTAAATTAACCTTATTAAGCGGTGCCTTATCGGCTTGCTCACAGAATGATGCCAATATTCCCAAATTACAGTGCAATTTATCTTATGCACTTGCGCCTTTCTCAGGGATGGATACACAACAATTATTACACTCCATCAGAAATTTGCCGGAACAAGATTTTCATGAGAGTAAACTAAATGGCCAAAAACCCTGCGTTGTAAAGTTAGATGCCTCTTATGTCGCTAAAAAGAAGCGCAAAAGAACCATTCAAAATAGCATTCAGCAAGCCATTAACAGCGACCAATTCAGTTTGTATTTTCAGCCTAAAGTAAGATTATCTGATGGCATTGTAGAAACAGCAGAGGTGTTAATGCGCTGGCAACATAACACTTTAGGTTGGGTATCGCCCATAGAGTTTATCACCCTAAGTGAACTGGATGGACAAATAGAGAAAATAGGCAGCTGGCTGTTAAATAAGAGCATTGATCAGCTCATTGGTTTGCAAAAACAGTATGGCAATAATTTGAAACTCGCAATTAACGTTTCACCCCGTCAACTGAAGAACAATAAAATCGTCGATGAGTTAGCTTATTTGCTAGATAAAACCGGATTAGCCCCCGCCAGTCTTGAACTTGAAATTACCGAAGGCTGTATAATCGAAGATCTCGCCCAAACCAGCGAGATACTTTGGAAGTTAAAAAGGCTAGGCGTAAGCATTGCAATAGACGACTTTGGCTCGGGCTATACCTCCTTTGCCTACCTAACCAAATTACCCGTTGACGTATTAAAACTAGATAAGATTTTAATTGATGACTTAGGGGTTAATACCGATGTGAGCGAGATGATCCGAAGTGTCATTCAATTATGCCAAAAGATGCAAATAGACGTGGTAGCCGAAGGGGTTGAAGACCAGCGCCAAGTTAAAATATTAAGAGAGTTCGGCTGTGACTATATTCAAGGATATGTATACAGCAAACCTTTAGAAAAACCAGAATTTGAAAAAACACTGATTAACCAGCCATTTAAGGTTTAAGCGGTCTTTAGCCGAAACCTTAAATGCCTGGGGGATTATGAAGATTTTTACACTTTTGGCACATCCATTAAGCGTAAAAACAAATTAGCGTTGAGAATGTTAAACGCGTTAAGAGCTATGTGGGTTACACATTTTGCCCGGCAACCCAAGCACTGCTCCACGCCCACTGGAAGTTGTAGCCACCTAGCCAACCAGTAACATCCACCACTTCGCCAATAAAAAATAGGCCATCGAGGTTGTTTGCCATCATGGTTTTCGACGAAAGCTGGTTTGTATCCACTCCTCCTAACGTTACCTCAGCGGTTCGATATCCTTCAGTGCCGTTAGGTTTTAATTGCCATTGATGAAAGGCATTGGCCACCTGTTCTAACTGCTTACCTTGAAATTGTTTAAGGGGTTTGTTCTCTAGCCCTAAGTAAGGCAATGCCGTTTGAACATATCGCTTGGGAAAATGTTTGGATAAGGCGGTAGCTAACAAGCTGTCTGGGGATTGCTGTTGGCTTTGCTGTAATTCATTGAGTAAATCACCGTTTGGAAACAGGTCGAACTCAACCGCTTGGCCTGGATACCAAAAAGATGAAATTTGCAAAACGGCTGGGCCGCTTAGTCCTCTGTGGGTAAACAGGATATTTTCATTAAAACTGGTATTGTTGCAGCTCGCTCGCGCATCTAAGGAAATGCCACTAAGTTCGGCTAAAACGCTTTTGTCTTGTTCGTGCAATGTGAAAGGAACCAGTCCTGCTCGGGTTGGTTTAACGGTTAAACCAAACTGCTCAGCAATTTTAAAACCAAACGGCGATGCGCCTAATTTGGGCATGGATAACCCACCGGTAGCAACCACCAGCGATTCACAGCGGTATTCACCTTTGTTGGTTTGCAAGGTGAAGCCATCAGAGGTTTTATCCACCTCGATAATTTCACATTGATTGGTGACACCCGCCCCTGCCTTATCGCATTCTTGCAACAGCATATTGAGGATATCTTTAGCCGATTCATCACAGAATAACTGACCGAGTGTTTTCTCGTGATAGGCAATGCCGTACTCTGCGACCAAGCCTATGAAGTCCCACTGAGTGTAGCGACTCAAAGCCGATTTGCAGTAATGAGGATTGTCGGAGAGAAAGTTTTCGGGGCTGGCATACATGTTCGTGAAGTTACAACGCCCACCCCCTGACATCAATATTTTGCCACCAATACGTTTAGCGTGATCCAGTACCTGTACCTTCCGACCACGCTTAGCCGCCTCAGCTGCACAAAATAAACCGGCAGCACCCGCGCCGATGACAATAACGTCAAATTGTTTCAATAGTTTCTCGTGTTTATCTAGGTTGAAATTTGAGCTGTCAGAAAAGTCCACCTCAATTGTAGGGAAGCATTATATCGTTTCCCCGAAGGTGTAGCACGGGATTTATCCCATTCAAATTTGTAGCCTGGTCTTTAGGCCATAGGCTCTCTCGGGGCTAAAGCCGCCGGCTACAGGTGGAGCGTCCTGTAGCATGGTCTTTAGGCCATGGGGATTAGGCCGTGGGGTCTCTCGGGGCTGAAGCCACCGACTACAGGTGGGATGCCCTGTAGCATGGTCTTTAGGCCATGGCTGTAGACCATGGACATTTCTCGGGGCTGAAGCCGCCGACTACAGGTGGAATGTCCTGTAGCATGGTCTTTAGGCCATCGGGGATTTCATGGAACGGCATGAAGTGACACAACACATCCTCGGGGCTAAAGCCACCGACTACAGATGGAATGCCCTGTAGCATGGTCTTTAGGCCATGGGCATTTATCGGGGCTAAAGCCACCGACTAGAGGTGGGACGCCCTGTAGCATGGTCTTTAGGCCATGGACATTTCTCGGGGCTAAAGCCACCGACTACAGATGGAATGCCCTGTAGCATGGTCTTTAGGCCATGGCCATTTTTCGGGGCTGAAGCCGCCGACTACAGGTCGGACGCCCTGTAGCATGGTCTTTAGGCCATGGCCTCTCTCGGGGCTGAAGCCGCCGGCTACAGCACTTCGTGGTTATTTTTTAATGTAAAACGCCTCGGGTGGGGTTGCGTTGAGTGTCTCAATTAAGGTTTTTGCGGCATGTTTGGCTACATAACGGGTCTTTTCGTCGGGTTCGTTGTCGCCCACTTCGTAAGTGACACCGTGAACCTGGTAGACATCGGCAAAAAATTGCTTAAACACACCTTTGCCTGGCGATGTCCCAGGTTTGTCAAACACCTTAAATACGCCCGCCGTCTGCTCTTGTAAACTCGACAACCAATTCACCACCATTTCTGTTGGCGCAATATTTTCATCCTGTGGAATGGTGTAAAAAACGTTGTTATGGGTTGAATGGAAGTCCATTCCCATGACAATTTTTCCACCATTGTCAGTAATGGAGTCCAAATACTCTTTCACCGCTTTGGTTTCTGGTTGAGAAAATACATTCCAGTCTCGATTTAAATCTTTGTGGCCTAAACTATGTCGCCAATGCCCCTCTGCAACGCCATCTGGATTGATGTTGGGCACAACTAATACATTAAATCGCGATAAAAAATCACGGTTGGATGCGGTGTAAGCAAGAAACTCATCTAAAAAGGCAAACATGGCAACCGCCCCTGTCACTTCTGGAGGATGTTGTCGACCGACAAAGATCACCCACTCTTTATTCTCAGGTTTCTTTAGAGTGAACGCCGACAAAGGGCGACCTGCGGTTGATTTACCAATAACAAAAGGCTCAAAGGAATACGTTTGTGCTGCGCTATCTAACCAATTAGTATAATCAGAATTTAGTACTGGTCGCTGGGCTGCTACGTATAACGCCTTGCTGCTGATATCTAAGGACAACGACATAGCCTTTGCATTTGTATCAAATGCAATGGGTTGCCAAGACATTTGGTCATCACTCACTTTGGGTAAGTATCTGGGTGCAAAGCCATCAAAAGTCAGCAAGACCTTTATGGTTTTGGCTACCGGTGATTTCACACTAAAATAATACCAAGGGCTGGGATTAATTGGTTTGTCTTCAGGCAAGAACGTCAACACGTATTCGCCATTTTTGTTAAGTTCACAATTATCTAAATTACCTGCCTCAAATTTGGCAGAAAAGCTCACACCTTCAAACTCACAACCAAAGGCAACGGGTGCCGTAAATGCAAGTGCTATCAATAAAAAACGGATCATGATACCTCCATGGAAACATCGCCCACCGAATGTGGGCGATACTAACTAAATCAACGAGATAGAAATTTAGTTTATAGGTTAAAATTTGTGATTTAGGGTGATGTAAGAGTAACGCCCCAACGAAGAATGCAAGTTGCTACTATACCCAAAGGTATTGTCTGCAAATGGAGGAGCTTCATTGGTAATATTGCGCATTCCCACAGTTACTTTAGTCTTACCAGTAAACAGCGCATCTTCGCTAAAGCGATAGCTCAGGTAAGCATCAACCGTAGACCAATCATCCACCACATAAGTAACTAAATCACCCGCATCATTTGTGTAGGTTAAACTAGTATCCTCTACATCACTAACATAGCGGTATTTAAGTCCAGCTCGCCATTCATCTTTAGAGTAGGTTAACGACAAATTTGTTCGCCATTCTGGACGTTCGTTTTGGCGGATAAGATCACCGTCGCTACCAAACAATGATACCTGCTCTCCTTCATACAACAACGCTTCGTTACCGGCTTCTTGAGCTGCCACAACGAGATCCGTAATTGCATCTGTTCCTTGGGTGAATTTTCGCAAATTAGCTGCATTCAACTTAATTGTGAATTTACCAAGGTCCGTTTCTAAACGATAGGTTGCGCTATAATCTATACCGGAAATTTCTCGGGGCAATAAGTTAGTGTAGTCATTTCGGACATACAAAATTTCGTCGTTTTCGTCGCGCACAACATTTTCATTTTGACTACCTTGGCTGCGCAGTAGTGCATCATAAAGAATTTGAATACGACTATCTAAAATACCCACGGTGTTCTCTTGTTTGATGCGCCACCAGTCAACCGTCAAGGTAAGTTCTTTGGTTGGCGTCAACACAACCCCAAATGAGTAGTTTTCACTTTCTTCCGGGCTTAGGGTATCGCTACCGTTACGTAGCTCTAAAGTTCCTCGACTCGTTTGAGTGACAGGATCTGTGCGGGTATTTGAACGGGCCACATTTACTGCCGTGGTCTGCGGCAAACCAGGGGCTTTGAACCCTCCAGAATAGGCACCGCGAACCAAAGCTTTGTCATTCACTGTCCAGGCTAAAGCAACTTTAGGTTTAAACACACTGCCCACATCAGAGAAATTCTCATAGCGCCCAGCCAATTGCATATTTAAGCTTTCAATTAAAGGTTTGTCGGCGATTAAGGGGATAGCCAATTCAGCAAAAGCTGATGATACGTTACGACTACCACTGGCATCGGGTGTTGGGCTACTGCCTAAAATTTGGCTGGCAATTTCGGACGACGTACCTCCCACCAAATCGCTAAAATATAAGGTACCGTTTAAATCATCAGAACGTTTATCGAAAAAGCTTTCATATCGAAATTCGATTCCAGCAGCGAACCCCACATCTCCTGCAGGCAGAGAAAACAAGTCGGGACGAGAAATTTTTGCATCAATTGAGGCCAATTCGGTCTCTGATTCACGTTCAACATTGACCGTAAAACTATCGATAACACTTTGCGAAACTGGCGTATCATCAACAGTATTGGGATTGGTAACACTTGCGCCGCTAAACACGTTGTAGGCAGTACTTTCATCAGTACTATTGATGGCTTGCTGGAACAAAGTAGTGTTTATACGATTGGCTTTATCTAAGGTATTGGCTTTTGAATAAAGTACCCCAGTATCATAATCCCAATCGCCGAAATAACCACGACTCCCCACTAATAAACGATAACTATAATCATCCACCTCTATATTACGCGGGCCAGTATCAATGGGACGATATCTCCGTAAGGTCACCTCTTCATCAAACGGATTGTAAAAAGCATCTGCTGAGATAGTAAAACGTTGTGCAGTGAGGTTACCCGACTGTTCACGTAAGCGCTTTGCTGTTGCAGAGTAATACAGCGCCTCTCCATAAACTTCCACTTGGTCGTTTACTTGATGATTCACTAGAGTGTAAAAGTTTAATCTGTCGACTTCAGAACTAAGGCTGCGCTGGGAATTTGAATCGAACCTGAGGTCGCGCGGTGTGGAACCTGATGACGCGCAAACCTCATCGTTGACCACTGCGCTACAATCATCATAAGCGCTCGGTTCTAAGTGAAACGTACCTAGGCTGTCTGAAGAAAACTCGCCCCAAGGGGTAACCGTAGAGCGGTTGTCTAACTGAGTATCTCCAATGAACTCGCTAGGAACTTCACTGAATTCACGTAAATCTGAACTTGCTGCATAGTCTCTTTCGCTCGCCATCACCATATCACGATGATAATAGCCACCACTGATGGTTAGATGAGTCTTATCATCATTGAACAGCCAACCACCTGCACCAGATAGATTAACTTGGTCTCGGCTC
This sequence comes from Aliiglaciecola aliphaticivorans, assembly GCF_054782055.1. Taxonomy (NCBI): domain Bacteria; kingdom Pseudomonadati; phylum Pseudomonadota; class Gammaproteobacteria; order Alteromonadales; family Alteromonadaceae; genus Aliiglaciecola; species Aliiglaciecola aliphaticivorans. The sequence goes on along the minus strand of NZ_BAAGTF010000024.1, from coordinate 79,841 downwards.
GTCCCCTGACTGTTTCCATACTGAGCTTGAATTTCACCGCCAGTGTAATTGTCATCCAATACATAGTTCACCACACCAGAAATGGCATCGGTGCCGTAAATTGCAGCCGCACCGTCGCGCAAAACCTCTACGCGTTTAATGCCTTTAACCGGTAGAGTATTCGAGTTAACTGTAGTCACAGGAACTAAATTTTCTGCTTGTGTTCCTGGGTGCAGCACTAAACGACGCCCGTTTAACAATGTAAGTGTATAGCCGGTACCTATTCCACGTAAATTTACTGACGAAACATCACCACGAGCATCATTTACACCGCCTACGACGCGCTCGCTGGTAAAGTTCACCGCACCTTGCTGAGGTAGCTCAGCTAATATTTCAGCACCACTACTTATACCCAAGCCATCAATGTCTTCCGCAGACATGGTGGTTACCGGCAGTGCCCCTGTGTCTTCCATACCTCTGATGTTGGAGCCAGTCACTTGAATTCTTTCAACGCTAGATTCACTCGCAGTCTCGTTAGTAACAATTGGCGATGGGCTATCGTCTTGCTGATTATTTGTGGGGCTTTGAATGGGCGTAATAATATAGGTTCTTTGCGAGGTTTGTTTAAAAGTAAAACCTGTTCCCTCTAACAAAGTAGCAAGGGCTTGTTGCACATCCATGCTGCCTTCGAGCTTAGGTGCAAGCTGCTCTTTGATTCGCTCATCTGAAAAAAGAATCTGAATTTCGCTATGCTGTGCTAGTGACAACAGTGCATTATCAAGGGTGGTAGATTGAATCGATAAATTATCGACCTGTTGAGCGTTTACACTACCATTAAATGACAGTGCGACGCATAAAGCTATTGTACTTATTGTTGTTTTTGGCAACTTCATGGCTGCTCCTTTGATTTTTAGTGTGTGCTCATAAAGTTAATACGCAGGCAAAAACAAAACCCTCCGTTATTTTTTCAATAAAATAATACGGTCAGTGTCAATTTGCGCTTCTATGGGCAGTGTTGCCTCGAGTGCGGTTAAAATGGCATCGCCATCTGACAACTTAAACACGCCACTAATGCGCAAATGTGCCAACTTATCGTCTATCTCTATTTTCTTAGTTCTGTATCGATTAAAGCTAGCGATAACCTTTTCCAACCGTTCATCATCAAAGCGCAAATAGCCAGTACGCCAACTCTGCGCCTTCTCTACTGTCACCTCGTTTTTCTTGGCGATGATGGCATTGGAATTATTAAAGGACGCAATTGCTCCAGCTTCTAAAAATACCCCTTCGCTTTTTTCGACTTGCTGATTGGAGCCGCTCTTAGCACTTTCTTCAACGGCCACAATGCCTTCTGCAACGGCAATATCAAAACCCGATTGAGATAGCTTAATGTTGAACTTGGTACCTACCACGCGCACTGTTTTAGTGCCGGTATGAATGAGAAACGGGCGAGAAGGATCTTTGGCAATATCGAAAAAAGCTTCCCCTGTTTGCAACCAAAGTTCTCGGTAATTGTCGTTAAATTCAACATTAATTTGAGTGTTGGTGTTTAAACTAATTGTCGAGCCATCGGGCAATCCCACACTACTGATCTCACCAATAGCCGTGCGATAAGTGCTTGGCAGTTGGGGTTGCACAGAAGTGTCTATGCTGGTGGTGTTGAAAAACAGCATAAAACTAAACATAAAGACAAGAATAGATGCCGCTAAGTAGCGCAGGTGATAGAAACGCTTTTCTAATTTTTGTCGCCAGCCCACATGGGGTGACAACTCTGCAGACATATCCCACAGTGACAAAGCTTGATCAAAAGCCTGCTGATGGAATTCGTTTTCCTCACACCAACAGATAATTCGTTCTTCTTCCTTGGCGGTTAATTCCCCCGAATACAGACGAACTACGAATTCACTCGCTTGCTTATTGATTGCCTTTTGATGACTTAAAGCAGTAGTCATTAATTTTGTACCTTATTTCGAATAGCGGTGAGAGCAGCAGATATGTATTTTTCAACCGTGCTGACAGAAACCCCCAATATATCGCTTATTTCTCGGTAAGCTTTTCCTTCGACACGACAAAGTACAAATGCAGTTTTATGCACCGGATTTATGTTGTTTAGTACTTTCTCAATGTCAGATAACTTTTCTGCAATATTTGCTTGTTCTTCTGGTTCATTTGCCTTTGAAGAGTAATGGGTATCAGAAAAGGATTCGTGCTCTTCTTGGGCTCGTACTTTAGCGCGCCTTTCCCTATCTATAATTAGGTTAGTGACCACTTTGAAAAGAAAACTGCGAAAGGTGTCTTGCCGCTCTTCTGTTTTAGCTGCAAGTCCATCGAGTGAAAATAGCTTAGTGTACATTTCTTGAAGAATATCTTCTGTTTCCGAAGAATTCGCTCTTGCGCGAATACGAATAAAGCGTCGAAGTGCCGCTTCATGTTCATAGGTCAGCTCATACAATACGTCATTATCTTTAGCTGACTGAGCTATTGCAGACTGTGTATTTATATAAACAACTTTCACACTATTTATTCTTTTTCATCCCAAGATTATTATTAATACGCAGTAGCGTAAAAATCCCTCCATTTTATTTGAAATTAATCAATATGGGTTTAACCCGTAGCATGGTCTTTAGGCCATGAGTGCTAGGCCATGGGCCTCTCGGGCATTCCTCGGGGCTAAAGCCACCGACTACAGGTGGAATGTCCTGTAGCATGGTCTTTAGGCCATGGGGATTTGGCCATGGGCTCTCTCGGGCATTCCTCGGGGCATTTTTCGGGGCTAAAGCACCCGACTACAGGTGGAATGTCCTGTAGCATGGTCTTTAGGCCATGAGGATTTGGCCATGGATGTAAGGCCATGGGCCTCTCGGGCATTCCTCGGGGCATTCCTCGGGGCTAAAGCCACCGACTACATTGCGTTTAACATGGTTTCGGCGTCACTTACTTCAAAGGTGCCGGGTTCTTCTTTGTTGAAAATTTTAACCACGCCATTTTCCACTAACATACTGTACCGGCACGATCGTACGCCACCGAATGTCCCTGTGTCGATATTCATACCAATTGCGCTGGTAAAATTACCGTCGCCATCAGCTAACATTAGGATTTCATCGGCATTTTGTTGTTTTCCCCAGGCATCCATGACAAAGGCATCGTTTACCGATAAACAAATGATTGTATCGACTCCTTTAGCCTTGAATTTATCGCTCAAAGCTACGTAACCCGGCAAATGAGCTTGTGAGCACGTTGGAGTAAAGGCGCCGGGTACGGCAAACATCACCACCTTTTTATCTTCAAAAAGATCACTGGTTGTAAATGTTTTCATTTTGCCATCAATTTTTGCGGTGGTTTCTGCTTCTGGTAACTTGCTTCCAGTACTAATCATAACGATCTCCAATTAATTTTAAATTTGGGTAAAATAAACATCAAAGCGAAGCTTTTTACCTTTAATAGACATATTTGGTTCTTTTTTTTGTAAAAAAGGAGCTGATTCAGGCCTCTTTACTACAACTCTCTGTTTTGCCAACTCTAAAGCTGGCCCTAATAAATCATCTGCATCTTCGTCCGCTCCCAACAAAGTTTGAAACAAACGCATTTCCTTTTTCACTAACGCAGATTTCTTGCGGTGGGGAAACATAGGGTCTAAATACACCACATCGGGCGGTATTTCTTGCCAATTGGCTAAAAGGTTGACGGCCGAATCATGAAAAAGTGCCATTCGCTGAGGTAGCCAATCTTGTAGTAGAGGATTGGTTTTAGCACGTCGTAACCCATCACTGAGTAAAGCAGCCACGTCGGTTGATCGTTCAATCATATCAACATGACATCCAAAACTTGCGAGTATAAACGCATCTCGCCCTAACCCTGCTGTAGCGTCTAATACGCGCGGAAAAACATTACCTTTAATGCCCACCGCCTTGGCAATCGACTCTTTACGCACACTGGTTTGCTGTCGTCGAAATGTTAAAACGTCTGACGCAAAATCGACGAATACAGCGCCAAGCTTGGGTTCATCCAATTGTTTAAGGGCTAAATGGTGCTCATCTAACACTAACGCTAAGCCTTTACTTTGTTGATTATCAACTTCCATTCCCCATTGTGTTTGCCAAGCAAGGGCGTGCTCCTGTAATAATGGATTTTCCGGTTCAGTTAATAGTAGCTTAAGCATGGCCATATCGCTCTTTATGTCCTAACCAACGGTTAATGATGGCTTGAGATTTTGACGGATAATGTTCCCACATGTGGGCTGCGATGCTTTGTACTTCTGGTATGAGTTCGGCATCTCGAATCAAGTCGGCTATTCGCAGGTCGGCTAATCCAGTTTGTTTGGTTCCTAAAAGCTCACCCGGCCCACGAATTTCAAGATCTTGCTGAGCGATATAAAAACCATCGTGAGACTCGCGCAGAACACGCAGGCGTTTACTGGCGGTTTTAGACAGTGGGCTTTGGTACATTAAAACACAGTGACTCTCTACTGAGCCTCGTCCCACCCGTCCGCGCAATTGATGTAATTGTGCCAAGCCAAGGCGCTCTGGATTTTCAATGATCATCAAGCTCGCATTCGGCACATCCACACCCACTTCAATAACGGTAGTCGCAACTAATAAGTCTAGTTCACCGAGCTTAAATTGTTCCATAATCTGTTGTTTTTCCTGAGACTTCAAGCGACCATGCACTAGCCCCACCTTTAGCTCCGGTAATGCGGTGTTCAGCGCAATGGCGGTGTCTTCTGCGGCTTGGCATTGCAACACTTCTGACTCATCAATTAGGGTACACACCCAGTAGGTCTGACGCTTTTGATTAATAGCCGCATTACGCACTCTTTCAATCACTTCCCCTCTACGTGTATCGGGCAATACCACAGTGGTAATGGGTGTACGACCTGGTGGTAACTCATCGATTATCGATGTATCAAGGTCTGCGTAAGCGGTCATTGCTAAGGTACGAGGAATGGGCGTTGCAGTCATAATCAATTGATGAGGAAATGCCCCCTGCTGCTCGCCTTTTTCCCTTAACGCTAAACGTTGGTGCACGCCGAATCTATGCTGTTCGTCAACGATAACTAAAGCCAACTTATGGTATTCCACCGCCTCTTGAAACACCGCGTGAGTGCCCACTAACATATCAATCTGGCCAGATTTCAATTCATTTAAAACGGTTTCTCTGGCTTTGCCCTTTAATTTTCCAGCCAACCACCCAATTTTTATGTTTAAAGGTGACAGCCAGCCATTAAAATTATTAGCATGTTGCTCAGCAAGCAGTTCGGTGGGCGCCATCATTACCACTTGAAAACCAGCTCCGATAGCCGACAACGCGGTCAATGCCGCTACTAGGGTTTTACCTGAACCTACATCTCCTTGTACTAAGCGCATCATTGGGGAGTCTTGTTGCATGTCATGCTGAATTTCGGCCACCACGCGAGATTGCGCATTGGTAGGTGAAAAGGGCAAGCAGGCCAAAAATTGTTTGATTAACCCTTTAGATACCGGGATTGGAAAAGTTTGTTGGCGCTTACTTTGCTGTCGAACCTTTAACACACTTAAATGGTGAGCGAGTAACTCTTCTATAATCAAGCGTTGTTGAGCTGGATGTTTACCTTCCTCTAATAAGCTCAAGGCAACATCTGGCGGCGGTCGATGAACTAAGCTCAGAGCATCAGCTAGGCTAACTTGGGATCCATAAAGATTATCAGGGAGCAGTTCCGCCAAGCCACCTTGTTTTAATTTAGCTAAGGCTTGCTCACTCAGATTACGCAATGTGATTTGTTTTACACCTTCAGTGGTGGGATACACTGGAGTGAGAGACTCTTCTAACTCATTTACGGAATCTTCCCGTTTTACCCGATATTCTGGATGCATCATCTCAAGGCCAAATTTTCCCGCTCGCACTTCGCCAAACGCGCGAATGGTAGTGCCTTTTTCCAGGCTATTTTTTTGCGCTGCCGAAAAATGGAAAAAACGTAAAGTGAGAGTGCCAGTATTATCGCTGACGCGAACCACTAACATGCGTTTTCGGCCAAATTGCACGTCACAAGACATTACCTGAGCTTCAATACTGGTGTGTAAAAACGGCTGCAAATCACCAATGGGATAAATGCGAGTACGATCTTCGTAACGATGGGGTAAATGGAACAACATGTCCTGAATGGTAACTAACCCAATTTTTTCTAGCTTTTCAGCTACTTTGCTACCAACACCTTTTAATTCGGTTAATTTTGTTATTGCCAGAGATTGCATCTGAGCCTTTTTATTCAGAACCTAACAATCTGTTATTTTGCCTTACGTTCAGCAGAATACAACTATCTTAAAGGGAAAATAATAAAACCACCCTAAAAGCCAGCGAAAACCCGTAGCATGGTCTTTAGGCCATGGTTTTTTTCTCGGGGCTGAAGCCACCGACTACAGGCCTTTTGTAGCATGGTCTTTAGGCCGTGGGGGGGTTAGGCCATGGGGGGTTAGGCCATCGGGGATTTCATGGAACGGCATGAGGTGACACAACACACCCTCGGGGCTAAAGCCGCCGACTACAGGCGTTTTGTAACATGGGGTTTAGGCCATCGGGGATTTCATGGAATTGCATGAAGTGACACAACACATCCTCGGGGCTGAAGCCGCCGACTACAGGCCATTTGTAGCATGGTCTTTAGGCCATGGGCTCTCTCGGGGCTGAAGCCGCCGACTACAGGCGTTTTCTACCGATAAAAGCAAGCATTATAATTTTTGCTAAAATTCTAAATCAGCTATACGAATAGGCTGTATTGCTGCATAGTGAGTTTAGAAATTAGAAAATGTGAATTGATATGAACTTAGAAACCATTTCCTCCCATGTTGAGCAGTTGTGGCTCATCATTCTTAGTGCATTAACGACCCCAAACACCTATGCTCAGATAGCTGTCGTAATCACGGTTTATGTGTTGGCATTTTGGCTAGCCCTTAAAATTCGTAACACTGTTGGCCTCACCCATCACGAACCCGATGTAAGTGCTCACCCCATGCGCAAACTTGCCTATCGGGTAGGATATTTGGTTTATCCGTTAATTGCCCTTGTGACCTTAAAAATCATAATAGAGAGCGGAGAAAGCGGCGGTTTTTCTACCTGGCTTTTAGACACCGCATTAACCATAGCTGTGCTACTTTTTTACTATTCGATGATTCGTGTGTTTGTAGTCAATACCGTTGCGGCGAAACTTTTCAAATGGGTGGGTTTACCCATATTGCTACTGCATTTGTTTGGTATGCTTGATGTGGTTATTTCGTCCCTTGAAGATATTTCCCTTAATTTAGGTAACGTCAATATTACCGCTTACGGTGTCGTAAGAGTGCTTATTTTCGGCTCAGTGCTTTTTTGGCTAGGTCGCGCTTCTAATAGCTTTGGTAAAGATATCATTCGCAAACAAGAATCCATCGATATTCGAACCAGAGAAGTGTTTTCTAAGCTCTTTGAAGTGGCTGTTTTTTGTATTATTGCGTTATTACTCTTGAATGTAATGGGCATCAACCTAACTGCACTTGCCGTATTCGGTGGCGCTGTGGGTGTAGGGCTTGGGTTGGGTTTGCAATCCATCGCCTCGAACTTTATATCGGGTATTATTATCTTATTAGATCGCTCTTTAACCGTTGGCGATTTTGTAGAAATGGACGATGGCAGCAAAGGATTTGTGCGAGAATTTAGAATGCGTTATACGGTGTTAGAAACATACGATGGTAAAGACATACTCGTACCTAACGAAAAGTTCATATCTAATTTAATTGTTAACTGGACCCATAAAGATCCTAAACAGCGTTACCGAGTTGATTTTTCAGTGCCTTATGCCACAGACATACGTTCAATGGTGGAATTTATAAAAGTTGCGGTTGCTGAACACCCATCGGTTATAAGTGGTTCAGATGTGCCGTTTGAGGAACGACCAGATTGCGAAATCGACAGCTTCGGCGACTCAGGGGTGAATATGTTTGTGGAGTTTTGGATGGAAGGCATTGATGATGGTAAAAACCGTGTTGGCGGTGATTTAATGTTAATTATATTTGAAACACTCAGAGAAAACGGTATCGAAATTCCCTTCCCTCAACGAGAAGTTCGGGTTCTGAATGAAGAGCTACTGAAAGGTCAAAACCCAAGTTAGTTATCCAGAGTCGAAATCGAGTATTTGATTTCGACTCTTTATTTTATTGCGAAAAATCCGATAGTAAGTCTTTACAAACTCAATTTGGCTGCTTGTAGAAGAAGCTCAGCTGAAGGTCTTACTTTAAAATTCGGATTAACGTAGTTAAATTTAATTAAGCCTGATTTATCAGTAATAAATACCGAAGGGGCTGGCAATACTGCGCGGTCACTGCCAGCTTCTGCGGTTAATTCTATGTTTTTCTTAGCTTTATAATTCGCTTTTGTTTCCATGGGGACGTAAAAGCCAATGCCAAAACCTTTAATGGCTTGCAAACTCTCATCTGATAGTAATTGCACCGCAAATTCGGTTTCCAACTTTTGCTCTTGTAATCGGGCTGGCGACTCTGGAGATATAGCTAATATTTGATAGCCTAAATCAATTAGCGGCTGCTCAATATCTTTTAATTCTGCCAATTGACGGCTGCAATAAGGGCACCAGCCACCGCGGTAAAATAAAATTATCGTTGGTTTTTGCATAACCATTGCCTGCAAGCTCACCGGTGCTCCGGTTGCAGTCCGCAGTGTCGCACTGGGAATAGTTTGCCCATTCAATAAAGGGGTAACATCTTCTGGTGATTCAGCAATGACCGAGCGATCTAACGCAAATAGCTGTGCCGAAAACAGGGTTAGAAAAACACCAACAATTTGAAGGGATCGCATACAAGTGTTCCTTATAAGGTGGATGATAAAGATAACAATGTAGCACGGCATTTGGAACATGGGAAAAGTTGTTTCTCGGGGCTAAAGCCGCCGACTACAGGGGCTTTGTAGGATGGTCTTTAGGCCATGGGGCTTTCTCGGGGCCTTCTCGGGGCTGAAGCCACCGACTACAGGGGCTTTGTAGCATGGGGATTAGGCCATGGGGCCTTCTCGGGGCTGAAGCCGCCGACTACAGGTGGTTGGGTTCGAATTTATGTGGCGGTTTTGAATTGGAGGGCTTGCCACCAATCGTCGGCGGCAACTATGCTTCCTTGTTCATCGATATGAGGATATGGCAGATTCTTTTCATCACAAAGTCTTCTGAACTCGGGATAACCTCGTTCGAATAGCATTTTTTGACAATCTGACTCTTCAAGGTGCTGTGTATCGTACATTCCTGCTATTTGTCGTTGCCGCTGAGCTTCATATAATACAAGGGCTGCAGCCACACTAACGTTTAACGATTGCACCATACCTACCATGGGGATCACAATTTCTTGATCGGCTAATTCGATGGCTTGTTGGGTTGCCCCATGCTTTTCTTGGCCTAAAATTATCGCTGTTGGCTTAGTATAATCGACGTCTCGAAAATCCACTGCCTCATCAGACAAATGGGTGACCAATACCTGCATTTGTTGTTCTTTTAAATGACTCACCGCCTCGCCAATACTTTGATGGGTTTCCATGTACACCCAATTTTGGCTGCCCATGGCGGTGCCACCGCGTAATTCTTTGGTTTCATCATCCCATACCGCGTGGACTTTATGGATACCAACGGCATCGCAACTTCTTACCACAGCAGACACATTGTGGGGCTTATGCACTTGCTCCAAACAAACGGTTAAATTTGTTTGTCGCTTAGATAAAACATCCCGAATTTTTTGATAACGTTCTGGTGACACTGACACTTAAAAACCTCAATTTGAAAGCTGAGCTTTCTAAAGCACTATCACTCAGGCAATTCCATTACGCCGTCAATTTCGATTTGTGAACCTTTTGGTAACTCTTTCACACCAATTGCTGCGCGTGCTGGATAAGGTTTCTTGAAGTATTGGCTCATCACTTCGTTAACTGTGGCGAAAGTAGATAAATCCGTCAAAAAGATGTTCACTTTTACCAGATCGTTAGTGGTGCCACCAGCGGCTTCGCAGACTGCTGTAACATTCTCAAACACCTGAATTGCCTGAGCTTTAAAATCTTCTGAAACCATTTCCATAGTTTCTGGAACCAATGGAATTTGACCCGATAGATACACGGTTGTTCCTGATTTTACCGCTTGACTGTAAGTACCAATAGCTTGCGGGGCCCGGTCAGTGTGAATTACGGACTTTGACATAATTTTTTACCTTAGTTGTGTCGAATTTTACTATGACGAGAGACTTTTTGTACTTCCGGCATGGAGCGAATTTTGCGCATGACTTTGGCCAGATGTACGCGATTTTTGGTGGTTAATTCAATATCAATGTAATAAACATTGCTTTCTTTTTCTTCTGTTTGCAAACCAATAATATTGGAATCACAAGATGCAACGGCATTGGTTAAGGTTGCTAACGTGCCTTGATGATTAATAAGCTCAATTCTCACTGAGGCTTTAAATTCACCTTGCGCTTCGCTGTCCCATTGCATGGGTAACACACGTTGCGGTTCTTCTTTACTTAACTTGCGAATATTGCTGCAGCCCACTTGATGGATAACCATGCCTCGCCCCGGGCTAAGAATGGCAATAATTTCATCATCGGGAATTGGGTAGCAACACTTAGGATAGGTGACTAATAAACCTTCTGTCCCACGAATAGCAACATTACGACCTTTTTCCGGTAACACTTCTGTTTCACCTAACAGGCGTCGAGCGACTATTGCACTAAGCTCATTCCCTAAACCTATTTCTGATAGTAATTCATCAAAGGAATTGTGCTTGGTTTCGGCCACTACCCGATCTCTATCTTCTTGAGGTATATCGTCTAGCCTTCTTGCCCCTAAAGCATGTCGTAGTAAACGATTCCCCATGCTAATGGCTTCTTCTGACTGCTGACGCTTAAGATAATGACGTATATTGGAACGCGCTCGGGCGCTAACCACGAAATTCAGCCAGTTGGCATTAGGTTTTGCCCTTGGTGAAGTAATAATTTCCACTAACTGACCATTTTGCAAGGGTTTATTCAGTGAGTAGTTACGTCGCTCCACTCTCACTCCCACACAGGAATTGCCCACGTCTGTATGCACAGCGTAGGCAAAATCGACGGGAGTGGCCCCCATAGGCAATTCGATAATACGACCGTCTGGGGTAAATACATAAATTTCATCCGGAAACAGATCGGTTTTAACGTTTTCAATGAATTCGAATGATGAACTAGCGCTTTGCTGCAATTCTAGTAAAGATTGCATCCATTTACGCGCGCGGACCTGAGCCGTTGTTCCCTGCTGTGTTTCACCATCATCTTTGTAGATCCAATGGGCTGCCACACCTTTGTCTGCCATTTGATCCATTTCATTAGTACGGATTTGAATTTCCACAGGGATCCCGTGCGGTCCGATTAAAGAAGTGTGTAATGACTGATAACCGTTGGTACGGGGAATAGCAACATAGTCTTTGAACCGCCCTTCAATGGGTTTGTATAAACCGTGCATTGCCCCCAAACCTCGGTAGCAATTGTCTACTGAACTAACGATTACCCGAAACGCATAAATATCCATGACTTCATTGAACAACAACTCTTTATTCTTCATTTTCCGATAGATGGAATACAAATGTTTTTCGCGACCAACCACTTGCGCTTCAAGGCCATGGGCTTGTAAACGGGTTTCAACTTCATTGCGGGTATTTTCAATGATCTCTTTGCGATTACCACGAGCTTGCTTCACCGCTGCCGATAGGGCCCGGTGACGCATGGGGTACATTGCTTGAAAACCTAAGTCTTCTAATTCATTTTTAATATCGTGGATACCGAGACGATGGGCAATGGGAGCATAAATTTCGAGGGTTTCTCTGGCTATTCTGCGACGCTTGTCCGGTCGCAATGAGCCTAAAGTACGCATATTATGGGTTCGGTCAGCAAGTTTAATCAGGATAACTCGAATATCCTGCACCATGGCCATCATCATTTTACGGAAATTTTCGGCTTGGGCTTCTTGCTTGGTACTAAACTGAATTTTATCCAGTTTAGAAACACCTTCAACTAAATCTCCCACCGTTTCACCAAATGCTTCGACTAAATTTTCTTTGGAGTAATGGGTGTCTTCAATCACATCATGTAGCAATGCAGATTTGATGGTTTCTTCATCAAGGTGCATATCGGCGAGAATCCCGGCTACCGCGACGGGGTGAGTAATGTAAGGATCGCCACTGGAGCGCATTTGTCCTTCATGTGCATCTTTAGCCAAAACAAAGGCAGCCTCAATCCCCTCAACGGTGCTTAGAGGTAGATAATCACTTAGTTTGTTTTTCAGGCCTTCGAATAAATACACTTAACACATGCTTTTAGTTAACTTGGTAGTTAAGAATACGAGGAATTTGTAAGATTGTCAGCCAATAAGTTCACCCTGAACTCAGATGAGTTCAGGATTGACTCAATTTTACTCAGACAGGATGTTCGCAACTGACGAAAACTCTGCTTCATCGTGCTCTTGCTGGTCACGAATTGCTTCAGCAGCAATGGTTGATGCATCAACAAAACCTTCTTCAATTTCACGAAGAGAGACTACTGTAGGTTTGTCATTTCCCATAGGTACATGGGGTTCTTTGCCTTCAATAGCAATCTGACGTGCGCGCTTAGCAGCAACCAATACTAAATCAAAACGATTGCCAATTTTATCTACGGCATCTTCTACTGTTACACGAGCCATATATTTCTCCGAGGTGGTCGATATGTCTAAAGGTGTTCAAAAAAAGGTCGAGTAGTTTACGTTTTTATCGACCTAAAAGAAAGATCTTTCACGATCATTAGCTAGTTTATTTTCCCAATAAATTGGCAAATAAGCTAGCATGACGGACGATCTGCTTCTCTTTTCTAAGTCTGCGAGCACTTACTATCGAATCTAGCTCCTTCAAAGCGGACTCAAAATCATCATTCACCACGATAAAGTCAAATTCATGGTAGTGGGAAATTTCTGACTCAGCTTCTTTCATTCGTTGTTGAATCACTTCTTCTGAGTCTTGATTGCGTTGGGTTAACCGTCGAAAGAGTTCATCCCGTGAAGGCGGAGCGACAAAAATGGTCGCAGTGTCAGGAATTTGCGCTTTAACCTGGCGCGCCCCTTGCCAGTCAATATCTAAGAAAATATCAGTGCCCTGCTTGAGTGTTTCTTCTATCACCACGCGAGAGGTTCCATAGTAGTTTCCAAATACCTCTGCCCATTCGAAAAACACTTGTTGCTCAATGTTTTTTTCGAATTCCTCTCTGCTTACAAAATGATAATGCTGACCATCCACCTCTCCGGGCCTAGGGCTTCGAGTGGTATGAGAAACAGAAACCTGCATTTTGTTACTGTGCATGGTCGACTCACTGTGCCTTTCGATTAGCGCATTTATGAGACTAGATTTACCTGCTCCTGAAGGAGCGGCCAAAATAAATAAGTTACCGGGTGCTTTTGCCATAAATTTTTATAAAATAACTGTCGCGAAATTTCTGCAATGTTAACATATTCTGACTTATTACCTAACTAGCGAATCACAAAATGAATGACAGCCAGTATCACCAACTTGTAGATGACATGTTTATCCAACTGGAAGAAGCGCTAGACGCGTGCGAAGTGGATATCGATTATGAATCGGCAGAAGGCATATTAACCCTCGAGTTTTTAAATAAAACCAAGATAATTTTAAACAAACAAGCACCTTTGCACCAACTTTGGGTGGCAACCAAATTTAATGGTCATCATTTTAATTATGAAGATGGCCTGTGGATTGATGAGCGCACTGGTGTTGAGTTTTGGTCATTTATTGATGAAGCAGCCAGCAAACAAGCAGAACAAAACGTAAAATTATCCTAAAAGAAGAACAAAGGAAGTAGCTACATGAATGAGCAGATATTGCCCTACGTAGAAGTGAATCCAAAGAAGCCACACGACGCAGTTGTTATTTGGATGCATGGTTTAGGGGATTCAGGTAATGGCTTCGCCCCCATAGTACCTGAGCTGAAATTACCTGAAAGTATGGCGGTTCGTTTTGTTTTCCCCCACGCACCTGTGAGACCGGTAACCATAAATAATGGCATGCCAATGCGAGCTTGGTACGACATCAAAACCATGGATTTTAATAATCGTGCCGATGTGGAAGGAGTATTAGACTCAGCCTCCAAAGTAGCAAAACTGATTGACGCGGAGAAAGCCAAGGGCATACCCGCGAATCGGATAGTATTGGCAGGCTTTTCACAAGGCGGGGTAATCGCCCTTCACTTAGGCACCCGTTATCCAGAAAAGCTGGCAGGTATTATGGCTCTTTCAACCTATATGTCTGAACCAGACAAGTTTGCTGAGCAAGTTCATGAGGCCAATAGAGACACAGCTGTACTGTGTGCCCATGGACAGCAAGATGAAGTGGTTCCGATGTTTTTAGGCCATGCCGCCTTCAAAGTACTAGAAGATCTGGGTTATCCGGTAAAATGGAAAGAATACCCAATGCAGCACAATGTTTGCCCACAGGAAATTAAAGACGTTTCAGAGTGGTTGCAGCAACGTTTGGGGTAAAGCCAAGCTGCTGCCAGCATAACTTACACTTGTCAGCGATGAATTATCGCGCTATATGTTAAAAAGGACGATGATTTAAACAGGCAAAGTAAGTTTTGACGTTAAAAGGTGCTAACACTGGTGGGTTTGAACTCGCGCTCGAAGAGTTCATATCGCGCTCAAAACCACAGCTATTGAAGATATTATCGAATATGGTCAATGTGGCAGAAGCGGAGGAAATACTGCAAGAAGCGTATTTGAAGATCTACTTACTGGTGAGCAAAAACCCCAACAAGGAAAATCCATTGCAACAGCTTCTTGCGTTGCAACCTATGTTGATCGCGATGTCTAAAAACATGGCGATTAGCAATATTCGCCATCAAAAAGTGGTAAGTTCGCATATTCAGAACGCATTATTGATGTGGGTTGAAAGCGACGAAGCTCAGTCGTTAACCTCAGAAACGTCGTTAATTGATCAACATGACAAAGACATTTTATTACAAGCAATCAATAAACTACCGCCAATTTGTCGTCAAGTTTTTGTGCAACGAAAGTTACATGGAAAAAGTCATGGGGAAATTGGTAAAATGCTGAGCATCACAAATAAAACTGTTGAAAATCACTTAACCAAAGGGTTAATGCTATGCCGCAAATATGTGGCAGAGTTGAATTCAGAGACATATTCACAGTTTAAGGTTAATGAACGTTGAGTATAGAACAATGGACAGGTTACGAAGTCTCAGAAGCGACGCTACTTGAAGCGGCGAACTGGATTGCGTCTTTAGACAGCAATGAATTAGACGATAGCCAACAAATTGCCTTTCATGACTGGTTACAAAGTGAGCCTGCGAATCAGCATGCTTATTTGGAATTATCTGAACTGTGGGCCAAAACGGCCTGTTTAAATAGCCTGCATGAATATATTGAAAAGTCTGTCGTTATCCCCTTCCCTTCAGAAACAAACGAAGTTGCCCCCGAACCTGTTGTTCACTCTGCAGGCCCTGGATGGGCTTATACATTAACCATTGGTCTCATTTGCTTCGGTTTAACAATGCCTATTATTCAACATTTCGTCTAACCCCCAACCTTCCAACATATATTTAATCTCTGTTAATTTTTTGTAATATTTTATAGGGGGTTTTGTGTTTTGCTGCGTTTACTAGTTAAGAATCCAAAAGAAAACCGTGTATTGCAAATACAAAATCACGTGTCCAATTGGATCGAAATGACAAAATAATAATAGTCACACTTAACAGGTACACATATGAAACAGAGCACAAAACACACTAAAAACCGGTTTTTTAAGCCCAGTTTGCTGTCTTTCACCATTGCTTCCATAATTTCTCTTCCAACGATAGGCCAACAAAATGACACTGAAAATTCAGAGGATTACGAAAAAATTCAAGTTGTAGGCTCTCATATTAAGGGCGGACAAGTTGCTGAAGCTTTAGCCATTTCGGTATTAGACGCTGATGCTATAGGCTCCCTAGGTATCGATTCAATTGATGATTTATTGCAAGTTATTCCGGAAAATGGTCAGAACTTTTTTAATGAAGCGGAAAACATTGGAGGAGGTGTTAACGCAGCACGGGGAGATATAGGTACGTACAATTTACGTAATTTAGGAACTGGAAATACGCTGGTATTGTTAAATGGCAGACGTTTAGTTAATTCCGCCTCGTATCAAACCGAAGAAGTCGGCGGCAGTTTCGTTCCCGTTAATTCTGTGAATGTTAATACCATACCCGTAATTGGCCTAGATCGAGTTGAAGTGCTGCGCGATGGCGCTTCAGCAATTTATGGTGCGGACGCCGTTGCCGGAGTGGTAAATCATGTTTTAAAATCTGATTTTGTTGGGTTTACTATCTCTGGTCGCTGGGCCGAATACGAAAACATTCCCCGTGACACCCAAACATTAACTATGGAATGGGGTAAAGATTTTAATAATGGCAGAACCAATGTCAGCGCTTTTGTAAATTATTACCAAAGAGACAGGGTAAATTCTCAAGATGATCCACGCTGGGCAGATGCTGACTTTCGTTCGCGCATTCCAGAAGGGTCTTTATGGGAAGGAGATACAGCTTTTCGAAATGACTCGGCAAACTCACTATTTGGCCAATACGATGTGGTTAGCAGTGCGTCTGCTGCAGGTCTAACGGATATGTTTACCGACAGTAGTGGAGAATTTGAAACCTACCCCATTGGTGATGAGCGCTGCCAGTATGTAATTAACGCCACCACTTGTGGAGGCCAAGACGGACAAGGCACCTACCGTTTAAACCTGAATGCTGATCGAGATATTAGTTCTGACTTAAAGCGCTTTAACGTTTTCGCGTTTATTAATCATGAATTCAATAATGGTGTTGAGGGGTTTACTGAACTGTCTTATTACAAGTCGGAAACCAATTTACGCCGCCATGCGACGGCTTCATTTACTACCTCTAAATTGCGCGTGGGTGCCGAAAACTATTACAACCCCTTTGGCCCTTGCGGATCACCAAATCGACTTCCTGACGAGCTCATTCCCGACGTACCTTGTACTGGCCTTGAGCTCACTATAGATAATTACAGGTTTGCCGAATTGCCTAGAATTGTTGACAACGACGGAAAAACGTTCCGCTTATTGCAAGGATTTAGAGGTGTGATGGGAGATTGGGATTGGGAAACTGCAGTATCTTATTCGAAAGCACAAAAAGATGATGTTACCCACAATCGCGTATCCAATAGTTTAATTTCTGAAGCACTATTTGACCCCACTGAAGCGGCTTACAATCCGTTTAGCGGCGGTCTTAATTCTAATATCGAACGGGCGTTAATTGATGTGGTTAGAATAAGTGAAACTGAACTTACCACCTTTGATGCTAAATTTTCACATCCCGAAATATTCACTCTACCCGCTGGGCCTGTGGGATTCGTGGTGGGTATTGAGTATCGCGAGGAAACATTTGTTGATGATAGAGATGATCGACTAGACGGCACTATCACATTTACAGATTATGAAGGTGATACCTACCCATATGTTTCAGATGTAGTGAATTCTAGCCCTACTCCTGACAGTTCAGGGGAGCGAGACGTAGCGTCTTTGTTTGGTGAACTGCAAATTCCTATTTTTGAGAGCTTAAACGCCCAGGTGGCATTACGTTACGAAGACTTTTCTGATGTGGGTAACACGACCGTGGGGAAAGTGGCACTCGCTTGGCGCCCCATTGATGAGTTGCTAGTAAGGGGCTCTTGGTCAGAAGCCTATCGCGCTCCAAATTTAATTACCATCAACGAAAGTATTGTGGCAAGAAATAACACCCGCACTGATTACGCCTGTTTGTACGCTGCTGAAAACGGCGGTGATCCGGATCAGGATATCCTCGATTGTACTAATTCGGTTCAAAGGATCGCCCAAGGCAGCAACAATCTAGTACCCGAAGAGTCTACTAACACTTCTGTAGGTATTGTATTAACCCCCAACGACGATATAACTTTTACCCTTGATTATTGGTCCATTGAAAAAGAAAATACCATTGGTTTGTATGGTGAAGAAAACCACACTTTGTTAGATTTACTATTGCGCCTTGAAAATGGCGACGCAAATTGTAACTCTTCACATTTCAACTCGGCAGTGTCACGTGTAGATGCCGATGAAAACCAAATTCCAGTGTATCAAGCCGCTGGGATCTGCCCGGCAGGAAACATTCAATTTATAGATGATCAATATGCAAATTTAGATAAGCGTAATTTATCTGGATTTGATGTGGGTTTTTATTACAATCTTAATACCGAGGTTGGTAAATTCAAGTTTAGCTACAACGGCTCATTCATTGAAGAGTTTGAACAAAACGCTGGCGGCGATGCTGCGCGTTTAGTGCAAGCTCAAGAAAGTGGGTTGATTCCAGCGAGTTATCCTGTCGCTGGGTTTGCGGACTTAATTGGCCAGGACGGTAATCAAGAACAACGTCATTCGATGCGTTTATCATGGCGTGAAGGTGATTTCGGTGCCTCTTTAAGCGGGAATCGAATAGGTAGTTTCTATCAAAGTTCGTTAACCTTGGATGATGGGACGCGTTATAAAATCCCAGCCATGACCACGTTTAATGCCACCTTCGACTATACCTTTGCTTACAAAGAAACGGAAACACGGCTTCGCCTTGGTGTGCGTAATTTAACTGATGAAAGAGCACCGCTGGCGGACAGATACTTTGGATTCTTTTCCGATGCCCACAGCGACTATGGACGCAGTTTTTACGTAGACTTTAGAACAAAACTATAAAATTCGTCCTTCAAGTGGGCTTCTTGCCCACTTCAACCTTCTCGATGTTAAGGCAGTAATATGAGTAATAGCTTACCGGATATAACCGATCAGCAACGTGGCCGCTATCAAAATATTGGTCTTTTAGCTGGACCGGCATTATTCGCTTTGATGATGCTTTTAGGAGCAAATCAATCCGTTATGGACCCAGCAGCTTGGCGTGTTGCGGCCGTAGGAATTTGGATGGCAATTTGGTGGGCTACCGAGGCAGTTCCTGTGCCAGTAACCGCTTTTTTACCAATAGTGACATTTCCATTTTTAGGAATAACCACATTGGCGGAAGCCACGTCAGATTACGCAAATCCTATCATTTACCTCTTTATGGGAGCGTTTATTTTAGCCCTTGCCGTAGAGCGCTGGGATTTACACAAACGTATTGCCCTGGTGATTTTGTCTTATACTGGTACTGATGGCAGCCACCTGATTGGCGGATTCATGATTGTTGCGGCTTTGCTATCAATGTGGATGACAAATACGTCAACCACTATGATGTTAATGCCGATTGCGCTATCAGTTACCCATGTTATTGCAGAGCACAATCCCCACCTGAGTAAACAACAAACCAAATCTTTTCAAATTGCCATGTTGTTGGGATTGGCCTATGCGGCGACCATTGGCGGCCTTGCCACTTTAGTAGGAACGCCACCAAACGCTTTGTTAGCTGCATTTTTGAGTGAAAACTACGATATTAAACTCACCTTTGCTAGTTGGATGGCCCTTGGTGTACCCGTTATGCTTATTATGCTCCCCCTCGCCTGGTGGTCGTTAACACGCTGGAGTTTCAAAATTGATGTTCCAGAAAATCCAGTTGTGCATGAGCATTTAAATGACCTTCGCAAAAAACTTGGCCCTATGAGCAGTGCAGAAAAACGCGTCGCCATAGTGTTTGTTTTCGTAGTGATATTATGGATTATTAGACGTCCTATCTCAGTGCTGTTTGAAATTGATTTTTTGACCGATACTGGCATCGTAATGACCGCTGCACTATTGCTATTTCTTTTGCCAAGTGGAGACAAAACACAATCGCAAATCATGATTTGGCATGATGTGAATAGGCTGCCTTGGGGTGTGCTTATCCTTTTTGGTGGTGGTTTAAGTTTAGCGGCCGCGGTGTCGTCTTCAGGGCTTGCCAGTTGGTTAGGCAGTAGTTTGATGCCATTGGGCGCATTGGGTGTATTTACCCTCGTTATTGCGGCCACCGCATTGGTCATATTTTTAACCGAACTCACCAGTAATGTTGCAACTGCAGCCACCTTTTTGCCGGTTGTAGCTGCGGTTGCGTTAGAGCTTGGTGTTTCTCCACTACTACTTTGTATACCCATAACTTTAGCGGCAAGTTGCGCATTTATGCTGCCCGTGGCCACGCCTCCCAATGCCATTGTATTCGCTTCTGGCGTACTTACCATTCCACAAATGGTGAGAGCCGGCTTTATTCTCAACGTTGTTGGTTTAATTCTTTTAAGTGTGGTTTCCATCTGGCTTGCGCCACTAATTTTCCTATAAGCAAAGTGAACTCAATGAAAAATAGATCAATTTCTTTTATGTTATGGGCTGCAACTTTGCTCCTAACACCCCAGGTTAGCGCCGAAACACAACTTGAAACCCAGTCACAGGAATTGGCAATTCTTGAAAATGTGTTTAAACCAGAAATAATCAACTTCGAATCGCCAACTAGGCTTTTATTCATAGGTAATAGTTTTAGTTTTTACAATAATGGTATTCATAACCATTTGGGCAGCTTAATTCGATCTGCAGGAGAATGGCAGGTCGGTCAAAATAGATTGAGACTTTCTACCCTGTCTGGTGGACATATCTATGAACATTTGACTGATCTCAACTATTACCTAAACGCTCCAAAACAAAACTGGCAAGGAATCGTTTTGCAAGGCCACAGCAACGAACCCATAAGCTCGAAAAAGAAAGAATTATTTGAACGAGGGACAGAAAAAGCCATAGAAATGATAAAGCGCAAAGACCTAAAACCAATTTTATTCATGACCTGGGGTTACAAGGGCCAACCCAAAATGAGTACGGACTTAGCAAATGCTTATATTAAGCTAGCTAACCGTTATGATGTTGCTGTAGTACCAGTAGGATTGGCGTTTGAACAAGCACAAGTTGCCCTAAAGCATATCGAGTTGTTTGTACCCGACGTATTGGCGGTGAATAATCTTGGTCAACCAGATGCATCTCTAAAGTACCGCAACGATTGGAAGCACCCAAGCGAAGCGGGCACTTACTTATCGGCCTGTGTTTTTTATGCTAGCCTGTATGCTAAATCTCCCGAAGGGTTAATTTTTCATGGTTCGCTCTCTGCCCAAGATGCAACTGATTTGCAAAAATTAAGTTGGCAAGTAACAAAAGAGTTTTTCAATCTGAAATAGTTAAAATAGGGTAATTAAAAAATCCTATTTCATTCAAAATACTCCGATGCGAGTAAGTAAGTATTAACTTCAGTATACCATCATACGCTCTTGTCATTCCGTGATAAATTTGTGATGAAATTTTTGGTCCGTTTCACCGGTTCTGTAAATAACCTTAACGAACTTTCCAAACGGATCTAACATGAATTATTTAAAAGTACTTATATTTGCCATAACTAGCCTATTTATAACCACTGCCAAAGCATCAGATCCCATCGAGACAGGCTTTTTCAATAACCACGCTATTTATGGTTACGATACTGTCGCGTACTTCACTCAAAACAAACCGGTAAAAGGTAACAAACAAATTACCTACGATTGGCGAGGAGCCCAATGGCACTTTTCCACTGAAGAACATAAAGCGATGTTTGTCGCGAACCCTGAGAAATATGCGCCACAGTACGGTGGATATTGTGCTTACGCAATGGCGGATGGCAACTTAGTAGGTATAGATGAGAATGCTTTTACCATTGTAGGGGAAAAACTGTATTTGAATTACAGCATCAGCGTGATGGAGAAATGGCTGCAAAACAGAGATGAATATATCCGAAAAGCCGACGAACAATACCCGTTAGTGGTGGAGTTTTAGACTTTTTTCGTTGCTATTGATGTAGATCATCCTGGTTATCAGGTTTTTTACAACTCTGCTGTACCAATCCGGACCACAAAACCTTAAAATGGAATGAAAAGGTTAACCGGATTGTTTATGACTCGCTCAGTAATAAAAATTGCTACCCGTAAAAGCGCCCTTGCTCTTTGGCAGGCTGAATTTGTGAAAGCTGAATTAGAAAAGGCGCACCCTCACATTGCAATTGAATTGGTGCCAATGACAACCAAAGGCGATGTGATTCTCGATACACCACTGGCCAAAGTAGGCGGAAAAGGACTATTCATCAAGGAATTGGAAGTGGCAATGCAAAAAGGCGAAGCCGATATTGCAGTACATTCCATGAAAGATGTCCCAGTGGAGTTTCCCGAAGGCTTTGGGTTACACGCCATTTGCCAACGGGAAAATCCATTAGATGCCTTTGTATCCAATAAATACGAAGACATTGTTTCCCTACCAAAAGGCGCCGTTGTGGGCACTTCAAGTTTACGTCGACAAGTACAAATCAAAGCTTATCGCCCAGATATTCAAGTAAAAGATCTCCGTGGCAACGTAAATACTCGTTTAGCGAAGCTTGATGATGGTCAATACGACGCAATTATTTTAGCCTCTGCTGGTTTAATTCGTTTAGGCATGGCTGACCGCATACGACAAGAAATTAGCAGCAGGGTCTCGTTACCGGCTGTGGGTCAAGGAGCCGTTGGGATTGAATGCCGTACTGAAGACGCAGAATTAGTCGCACTATTACAACCCTTAAATGATCCTGATACTGCAACCCGTGTTGTAGCTGAACGCGCTTTGAACGCTAAGCTACAAGGTGGCTGTCAGGTACCCATTGGCAGTTTCTGCGAAATCGTCGACAATCAACTACACTTGCGTGGGTTGGTCGGCTCTATTTCCGGCAAACAAATAATTATGGCAGATCAGTACGGCGATATTTCGGAGCCTGAACAACTGGGCAACGCTGTTGCTGAAAAATTGTTAGAACAAGGCGCGCAAGACTATTTAGCTGAAGCATACGTGTAATATCGATGTCTGTTTTATTGCTGCGACCAAAAGAGAAGTTCCAAAAAAGTACTGAGTATTTACAACGCCATGGCATTAAAACCATAGGTTTAGGGCTGATTGAAATCGACATCAACCACCACAATTTACAGCAATTTGCACAGTCAATTTTAGCTTTAGATGACGAGCAAATTGCTCACACTAAGTGTATATTCGTTAGCACACACGCGGCTGAGATCGTAATTAATGGGGTCCAAAAGTGGCCCTCTGAACTTCAGGTTTTTGCTGTGGGTCCAAGTACCGGCGAGAGCTTAACCCAGTTAACGAAACAGGTTATTGTGCCTGATATGGCAAACTCAGAAGGCTTGTTGTCATTGCCACAATTGCAAGCGTTATCAAATCAAAAGGTATTTCTTGTGAAAGGCGTGGGTGGGCGTAAAATATTACCCACTGAACTACAAAGTCGCGGTGCAATAGTAGAGCATATTAATCTTTATAGTCGTTTGCCCTGTATAGATTATTCGCAAACAGAAGCTTGGCAGCCACAAGAGATTCAATGTATTGTGGCCACAAGTGGCGAAATTATCCAGGCAGCATGGGACAAGTTTGACCGAACGTGGTTAAAATCTACACCTTGGATAATGGTTAGTCAGCGTCTTGCCGATTATGCAGCTAAACTTGGTATACAGCAGGTATATCTGAGTGCTGGTGCAAGAGATGAGCAACTCAAAGACGCAATCAATCAATTTTTGGAGCGCTAGAATGACGGAAAAAGACAAAATCACCGCACTCGAAGAGGAAATGAAAGCCTTGGAAATCGAGAACGCATCCTATGTCGAAGATAAAGCCCCCGCAAAGGCCAAAGCCAAATCAGACAAAAAGCCTGACGTAAAAAGCCAGAGCAACTCAGAACAAAAAACTGAAAAGCCGCCATATACGCCCAAACCTAAATCCGCCCCCAAAAAGGAACAAGCCTCTAAAGGTAAAGCCAAAACAGGATTTTTATGGTTTATTACACTAATCAATTTACTTTGTTTAGTAGCGTTAGCTGCCGCTGGGTATTGGTTTTGGCAACAGTGGAATAACACCCTCAATACCGAAAACGCAGCCTTAACAACACAAAGTGAAAGCATTTCCGAACAAGGTCGCAGTATTGATCAACTGAGTCGACAATTACTTGAACAACAAAGAACACTCTCTGAATCTATTCAAAAACAGAACGATTTGGTCAACCAGGCCTTAACCCAAGCACAGTCCAATAGTAAAAACCTAGCCGAAGTGTCTGGACGTCGTCCTGCAGACTGGTTATTGGCAGAAGCGGATTATTTAGTCCGTATGGCCGGTCGTAAACTATGGTTAGAAAACGACGTGCGTACTGCAGTAGCTATGTTGCAAGCAGCGGATAGTCGGCTACAAGATTTAGCAGATCCTTCTTTATTGCCCGTCAGACAATTCATTGCCAGCGATATTCAAAATCTTCAACAAATCAATCAGGTTTCTTTGACTTCTATCGCACTGTCGTTATCAGGCATGGTGCAACAGGTTAATAACCTACCTTTGTCTCTACCAGAAGTGGAAGTGAAAGGCTTTGAGCCAGAAGAACTCACGGGCATGGCCAGAGTGTGGGCCTACATTGAAAGTAATTTTAAATACCAAGCCAATGAAGGCCCTGTTGAACCGTTGTTATCTCAACAGCAACAATGGTTAGCCAAAGAGCAGTTACGGTTTGCCTTAATGCAAGCACAAACCGCTATTATGAAAGAACAAGACACCCTATTTAAACAAAGCCTACAACGCGGGATTGGGCTAATAGTCCAGCACTATGATCTTGAAGCCACCGAAGTAGCGGGTATGTTGGATGCGTTACGTAATTTGGAAGAAACCGAAGTAGCCCGTAAATATCCCCAACAACTTGATGCGGCAAAACCACTGCAAGATATTTTAGAAGACCGAATGAGCAACGCTTTCTCAAACGGGAAGTTTGAACTATGAAAAAAATCTTACTGCTGTTAATTATTATTGGGCTGATTATTGTCGGCTTGTATGCAGGCCCTGGATTAATCAATTACCAAGGGTATTTTTTGATTGCCCTTGAAAGTGGAACTTACCAAGTTTCAATTTTTGGTTTTGTGGTCTTGGTTGTAACCCTATTTTTTGCCACCTGGCTAACCATCATTCTAATTAAAAAGCTGATAGATATCCTAGCCGGCTCGCAAGATTGGTTGTTCGGTTTTAGTAGCAGACGCAAGCAAAAAGCGTTTACCAATGGTTTAATCTTTTTAGCTGAAGGTAATTATTTAGATGCTAAAAAGTCCTTGAGCAAAATACGCAATGAAGATTTTGATGGAATTAACTTATTAGCTTTAGCAGAGGTAGAAGCGCAACTTAATAACAAGTCCGAAGCACGTGATTTATGGTTTGAAGCCGCCGAAAAAGACAAAACGAACTTAGCCGCGAATTTATGCCTGATCCGTGATCTGGTCATCGAAAATCAAGGTGAGCAAGCACTTACATACATAAATGAAGCACCGGAAAAGGTCCAACGTGAGCCAAATATTATTAAATTGTGGGCGCGAGCGTTAGAGCAAACTGGTAAGTTTTCGGTATTGAAAGAGCACGTTAAAAAGTGGAAAAAGCCACTTGGAGAAGAATACGACTATTGGTTGTTGAAAGCCTCAAAAGGTGAGTTTGCGGAAATCGCCAGTAAAGAAGGCGCAATTAAACTGAAGGAAAAGTGGCAATCTTTGCCCAGAGGAGTGCGTAAAGAATCTGGTCAGGTTGCAGCTTATGCACAGCAATTAATTGACCAAGAAATGTATGAAGAGGCGCAAACGGTTTTAGTAAACAGTCAAAAAAGTGGGCCCATCCCTGTTCTGTATAATTTGTATCGGCAGCTTAAAAACACTCAAACAAATGGTGCAGTTAAACAACTTGAAGGTTGGCTGAAGAAAGACGATTCTAATGTAGATTTGCTCTCTACCCTTGGTCAACTTGCGTACAATTCCGATGACTTTATGCTTGCTGAAAAGGCTCTTTCAAAAGCAATTAAAATTGCACACGAACGTCGAGACGTGCTTCTGTTAGCGCAAATTAAGGAAGCTCAAAAAGATAACATTCATGCGTTAGAACTCTATAAACAAACTGTTTTTAACCCGGAATAACGCTGGTAGTTTTTCTTTCATAATATTTATATATCGATCACTACAATAATTAACAATCCTCTTTGATTCAATTATTGTAGTGATTAATACATTATTTACTTTCCTGCAATTCATTTACTTCATACAAGCCTAATTAAATTTAATTAAAATACACCTACAAGCCTTGTAAAATAGGTTTTTGTAGCGTTTAATACAATTATTAAAACTATCAATGGATAGGATTTTGTAGTGAATGATACAAATAATTCCACAGTACGAGGAAGACCAAGAAAACTAGACCGAAAAGAAGGCCTAAAAAAAGCGTTAGCATTATTCCAAGATCACGGTTTTGAGAATGTTTCAGTGGCTGAATTAAGTGCCACGCTAAATGCCACCGCCACATCAATTTATGCCACATATGGAAATAAAGAAGATCTTTTTTTAGCAGCGCTAGGGTTTTATAAAGACCAATTTTGGGAACGACTAGAGAAGATGCTAGCCGACTCTCAAAATCCCAGCGAGATGTTTAGAAATAGCCTGGAGATGAGCCTCGAATTTTTCCTAAATGAGAATCGCAGAAGCGGTTGTTTAATTTTGCAAGGACACCTTTTTTGCCGCAACAAATCCATACTGAATGAGATATCTAAACTGCAAAAGGAATTGCAAACAAGCTTACAAAATCGTTTGCAAAAATTAGGGTCAGAAAATCCAGAGGAGTTGGCCGATGTTTTAATAACACTTATGGGCGGCATTGCCCTGTCGGTAAGATCTGAATCTGACGAAGACAAACTTTATACCACCCTAGAATTTTTCTGTACTGCTTTTGAGTGTTAAGAATCTCTAAATTGAAATGCCCATTTCAGAAATGACAACGACGCACACTGGCTAATTTCGTCTTGTTTTACCAACCGAATTAAGCAAGACGAAACAAATCCCCCTTCCACCTTTGTAAGTAAGTGTTCACTACAAAAAATTCAGACCAAAAAAACACCATATCGCACAAATCCAATGAAAAACATTCAGCATCCATCGGATAATTAAAAATAACAGTGGAAAATTCCTAGGTTTTCATTAAGATCATGCCTGCTTCCAGCGCACCCGTAGCTCAGCTGGATAGAGCGCTGCCCTCCGGAGGCAAAGGTCATAGGTTCGAATCCTATCGGGTGCGCCATTTTTGGCGCTTCATTGAATGTATAGTGCCCACTAACTTGAGCTGGTGTTGTGACCAGATTGTGACCAAGCCCCACTTTATTACATCAACTTCAGTAGACTATTTCTTATTGCGTCGGCCGGTAAATTTGTTGTCATATGCGACCAAGAAATTCGTAATGAGCCAGCTACAGCATCATCTGATAATCTCATTGCTGTTAGCACATGAGATGGCTTGTAGCTTGAAGATGTGCATGCGGAGCCATTTGAAATGGCTACAGTCTCTTTCAATGAAACCATTGCTGCCTCTGAATTTACTCCCGGAATGTGGAAGTTAATAACAAATGGTGAGGTATTGGAGCCAATTATGTTTCCGTTTAAATCGCTCACCAAATTGATCATTTGATCTTTTATTTCTGAGCAGTGTTTAGTCCACTCAGAAAGCTCAAGAGGCTAAAAAATCCTATAGTTAAAATTATGTCTTTTCCTACAGACGACTTTTATAGAACGTTATTTAAAGCTATTCCCAAGCCGAAACGTGTTTGCTTATGATTGTAATCGATTAAACTCTCGCCATAGCCTGTGAAAAGGCTGGCGTACCCATAGAATTTGCCCCACAAAGGAAATGAAAAATTAACTTCGGCAGAGCCTCGCCCCGTTTCAATCGCATGGTTTAATCTCAAGCTATACTCAAATTGACCATCATTATACCCGGCAGAAACTTCATAATTTCCAATATAATCTTCTATATTCGGGTTATCGTCGCCTCGTGACGCCATTGGCTCTTCCTTTGCATCTTCTTGCAATCGAATCCACGGTTTAAGCGAAAAAACCCAGCTCCCTTTTTCAACCACAAACTGTGTATACAGGCGATTCCAGCTACGAGACAGTAACTGGCTCCGACCGTTTGACAAATGCTCTGCGCCAAAAACAACCCCGGTATTAGCATTAAAAGGCTCCCAGTCGGTTTTTATGACATACATTATTTCCGGCATATAGTTCGTCTCCCGAAACGGCTTGGATATACCGTCAGAGTAGATCTGCCACCATGACTGAATAGTAAAACCAAAATATAGTTTGTCTTCTTCAAATAGCAGACTAGATTTGCTTAAGGGAACTTTTAAACTCAGTTGAAACTTAGCTTCATAATCTTCCAGATTCCTCTCATAACCTTCAATTTGAGCGTATTGCTCGTGGTTGATGTCATTTGTAGTAAGCATGGGTTGAATATAATTTCTGCGATGGGGAGTAATAACATAAGGTTCAAACTCCGTCTGTTGCTCTTTCCTCAAACGCTGAGTTAATACGCCGTTCTCTCTTTTAGGAACATCCACACTTGATAAGTTCTGTCTTTTGTCGTTTTCAACATGTTTACGACACTCTTTCTTTATAGCTTCAACAGTATCGATAGAACCGGAGCCCTTCACTCGATCTAAAATGCAGAGTTCATATTCACTAAGTTGCCCACCATGACAAATAGGTATCGCGAACAACGTTAGGTTAAGAATTGAAAATACTGAAAACCGGTTAATCATCACTCTAATATCTCTTGAAAAAGTTTATTTAGCCTGTTCAGTCTTGACTGAACAGGCTAAACAGCTTAGCCTTAAATTATCCAAATTAACAAGTTTTTACTATGAATAAGCTTACCGAAGCAGAATTACAGTTTATTACCGATATGGGCATGCACACTCAGGGCTATGGTCTTTCTCGCATTGCCGGGCAAATAGTTGCGGCTCTTATCATATCTGATGCCCCGCTAAATACCGCCGACCTCATGAGCTTACTTGAAATAAGTAAAGGAAGTGTCAGCACCAATATTCGCTTTTTGGAAATGCTTCAGCTGGTCGAACGCAGAGCGCTGCCTGGTAAGCGCCAAAACTATTTTGTTATGCGCACCAACCCTTATGATTCGCTACTGGAATTAAAGATAAAGCAGCATAAAGAAGCGAAAAAGATAATAACTGAAGCCAAAGCAAGTATTAAGAATTCGAAAGCTCAGGAGAAAATTACTGAGCTGGAGAGGTTTAATACGCTCTACGATGAAAGCGTGAAAAAATTGCTGTTGGAATTGAAGTCGGAACGCTAAGCCATGCTCAATAGTCAGAAAAGTTGACGTTTGACGAAAACATTTAAATAATTTAGGTACAACATCGATGACCTCATCATCACGTGGTTCACTGCATAAGCAGCAGGGCCAAATCAGTAGCTCTACAGCCGTATTTATTGCCATCGTAACCTTGGTTTTTTTGTGGATAGCCAGTGGTTTCATCTTCAGAGGCGACACAGAAAAGACAAGCGCAACTAAAAGCGATTTACCATCAGTTGCAGTAAAAAATAGTCAAGCCCAGCTTGTGGCTCGCGAGTTGACACTAAACGGCGAAATCAAACCAAATCAGCAACTTAATATTCGTGCACGTACCGACGGCATGCTTGAAATGATTACCGATAGTGGCACTGACGTTGATCAAGGCGATGTCATAGCAAAACTGTCCATTGATGATCGCGAAGTTCAACGCACTCAGGCAGAAGCTCAAGTAAAAAAAGCACAAAGCGACTTCAATGCGACGAAAAAGCTCATCGAACAAAATTTGTCGTCCCAGTCTCAACTCCAGGCGTTGGAAGCACAACTAGAAGCAGCACGGGCACAGCTTCGTCGTATTACATTTGATATTGAAAATACCGAACTGATAGCACCGGTCAGCGGCGTTATCAATCAACGCTTTATTGAGCAAGGCGCTTATGTCTCAGCCGGCAATCAAGTACTAGAGCTTATCGATAACGATCCGTTAATTGCCATCATCAATGTGCAGCAAAGCCAAATTCACAGGCTCAAACTCAATATGCCCGCAACGGTCAAACTCATTGGTGGTAATGATCGTCAAGGGCAGGTCAGCTTTATCGCTCCTATTGCCGACCCGCAGACCCGGACATTTCGTGTTGAAATAACTATTCCTAACCAAAACGATCCTATCCCCTCCGGTATGAGTGCCGAAGTGACGATAGAAACGAGCAAAGTTAAAGCACACAAAATTTCTGCGGCCCAAATCAAAATAGATGCATCTGGGCGCATGGGTGTTTTAACCATTAATGACAATAACGAAACACGTTTTTCTCCCGTTACTGTGGAGCGGGCAGACGTTAATGCCTTATGGGTCAGCGGGCTGGATGACCAAACGCGGTTAGTCATCATTAGCCATAGTTCTTTAACCGCTGGTCAAAAAGTTACCCCCAGACCCGTACCTGCTGATTATGACAAGGGCGAGGAGTTATAATGAAAGCCTTTATTGCCGCCGCTTTCTCACGCAATCGCGCAGCGATTCTGTTACTCGCTGTACTGTTGATAATGGGCAGCATTGCCTACGCCACAATTCCTAAAGAAGCTGCACCCGAAATTGACATTCCGGTATTCACCGTCACCGTAAGCTACCCCGGCATTTCAACGGAAGACAGCGCACGTTTATTAGTCGAGCCGCTTGAGCGAAAATTACAAAGCATCGACGGTTTAGATACTTTAACCGCTCAAGCCGGTGAAGGCTTTGCCATGTTACAACTGGAGTTTGCCGCAGGCTTCGACAATGAAAAAGCACTACGTGATGTAAAGGACGAAACTGAAAAAGCAGAACAAGATTTACCGTCCGATGCTGAGAAGCCCACGGTGGAAGAGGTTGATCTGTCTTTATTCCCCATTTTAACGGTTGCGCTCTCAGGCAATATTCCCGAACGGGACTTAATCCAACTAGCACGTAATTTAGAAGATAAACTTGAAACACTTAATGGCGTACTCGAAATCGATATGTCAGGTGATCGTGAAGATCTGTTAGAGATCATCATCAAACCTTTAGCCATGCAGTCTTACAACATTTCTTTAACGGAAGTGTCGAGAGCTATTAGTAATAACAACCTTTTAGTTACCGCAGGCGCGATGGATACCGGGGCAGGACGCATCAGCGTCGCCATCCCCGGCACCATTGAAAACATTGTCGATGTACTCGAGATGCCTATAAAAACTACGCCCAATAATGTGGTACGGGTCAGCGATGTCGCCGAAGTCAGGCGAACTTTTAAAGATCCCGTCAGTTACGCCCGCATTGATGGTCAACCGTCGATAGCACTCGATATTAAAAAACTGAGTAGCGCTAATGTCATTGACGTTGTCGATCGTGTAACCCAAATGGTCGAGCAGCAGCGCACTGAATGGCCTACAACCGTTAATGTCGCTTATATGCAAAACCAGGCAGACGATGTTAAGCAATTTCTGGGCGACCTTGAAAACAATGTCATACTCGCCATTATTCTGGTCATACTAACGGTCGTGGTGGCTTTGGGTGTAAAAGCTTCCCTGCTCGTTGCTCTTGCTATTCCAGGCTCATTTCTTGGTGGCATTTTAACGCTGCAATTGCTGGGTATTACACTGAACATCGTGGTCCTGTTCGCACTCATTTTAGTTATTGGTATGTTAGTGGATGGTGCCATTGTCGTGGTCGACCTTGCAGAGCGCTATCGTCGACAAGGACAAGACCGATTACAAGCTTATCTGGCAGCTTCCCAACGCATGGCGTGGCCTATTATTGCGTCGACAATGACCACCCTCGCCGTATTTATACCACTGCTCTTTTGGCCAGGTATGGCCGGGCAATTTATGTTTTATCTGCCCGCCACTGTTATCATAACACTGCTCATGTCTTTGCTCATGGCACTGGTTTTCGTTCCGATAATTGGCTCCTCAGTAAAAAGCAAAGTATCAGTGACCTCACAATCAGCAAATGCAGCAGACAAGGGTTCAAAACTCCAGTCTTTGGTTAGCTATATGGTGGATAAGCCGTTACTTGCTTTGCTGGTCAGCCTGTTTGTCTTATTACTTTCATTTTTCCTCTACAGCAAGCTCGGGCAAGGCATAAACTTTTTCCCTGACATCGAAGCCGACCGGATACAAATACAAGTTCAAGCCGATGGTAATTTATCAGTAAGTGAAGCCGACAATCTGGTTAAGCTCGTCGATAAGACCGTTGAACCAGTCGCAGGCATTGAACGCATTTATTCTCGTACCATCGGATCAGTTGAGGAAAGGCTGAAAGCGAACCTGGATTCTGAAATTATTGGTACACTACAAATCGATTTGCTGGATTGGCAGGAGCGTGATTCTGCCACAAAAATTATACAAAACATCCGTACTAAAACAGACAACTTACCCGGGATAGCGCTAAAGATTGAAAAACAACAAAGCGGTCCGTCCTCTTCTCGTCCGGTCTCTGTAGAAGTATCAGCGAAAGATCGGAGCTTATTGCCTGAAGCCGTAGACAACTTGCTCAAAATGATGAAAGAATCAGATGAATTTATCGATACATCCAGTGACATGGCGACCCCTAAGCCACAGATAAAAATTGATGTGGACCGCGAAAAAGCTGCCGAGTATGGCGTCGATGTCGCGACCTTAGGTACCTTAGCGCGTCTATTGACCGACGGTGTCTTAGTTGGTACTTACCTTCCTGAATCGGCGCCAGAGCAGGTTGATATTCGTATACGCTATCCCTGGGAAGAGCGCTCAATGGCCGACCTAGCCAATTTGCGCATCCCCGCGAGCCGGGGTCTGATGCCGATAGAGAACTTTGTCCAGTTATCGCCGAGTTTAAGTCCAACAATTATAACTCGTGTGAATTCG
This sequence comes from Aliiglaciecola aliphaticivorans, assembly GCF_054782055.1. Classification (NCBI taxonomy): domain Bacteria; kingdom Pseudomonadati; phylum Pseudomonadota; class Gammaproteobacteria; order Alteromonadales; family Alteromonadaceae; genus Aliiglaciecola; species Aliiglaciecola aliphaticivorans. Next base: position 47,062 of record NZ_BAAGTF010000024.1, on the reverse strand, counting down.
CGCAATGTACAAACTGTAGAATCAGGCCTTGTTCCCGGGGTTACCGTCGTCGAAGCAACGGAAACGTTGCGACAAAAAATCAAGCAGAGTGATTTTGCCAAAGGTGTGGAATTTGATTTTACCGGAGAGCTTGACGACCAAAATGAAGCCATGAGCTTTTTACTATTGGCATTTGCCTTAGCCATTTTCTTAATGCTCTTCGTTTTACTATTACAGTTGAATAGCTTTTTTCAGGGGGCTTTAGTGCTATCCGCCATTGTCTTTTCTCTAGCTGGCGTACTGCTTGCGCTGCTGGTTCGACAAGAGCCTTTTTCCGTGGTCATGAGTGGTATTGGCATTATGGCACTCGCGGGTATTGTGGTGAATAATAACATCGTTCTAATCGACGCATATAACGAGTACCGCTCAGATGGATTATCACCGATGGACGCAGCAGTGAAAGCAGCAATGCAACGTTTAAACCCTGTGCTTCTCACCGCAACGACAACGATAGTTGGATTGTTACCCATGGTCTTGGGTTTAACTGTCGACTTTTTTGAGCGTGATATTTTTATGGGAGCACCTTCGGGACAATACTGGATCCAGTTATCTACCGCACTGGTTGGCGGACTGCTAGTTGCGACGTTTATTACGCTTCTATTAACTCCGGCAATGCTTGCCTGGGACGGCCAAAGAAGGGAGAAAGCCAATTAAACTTGGCTTCACTATGCGCTTACACCATATCGTGTTAACGGTCATTATTTGTTCTAGCTGTATCGCCTGCAGCAGTCTGCCCGACTTAGAACAGCGAACGCCAAGCTACTCTGTGCCAGTTTCAAAAACTCAAAGCACTCGGCTTGGTCAGTTCTTATCTCCGGTACTTCGAAACTCCCCCCAAAGTACCGGTATAATACCTTTAGCCGAAGCAGAGCCGTCCTTAGATGCCAGGCTGATATTAATCAACAATGCACAAGTTGCACTGGACATTCAATATTATATCTGGCGTGACGATAAGTCTGGGCAACGTTTAACTAAAGCCATTTTCCGAGCTGCTAATCGTGGTGTAAAGGTTAGGTTGTTATTGGACGATCTTCACTCCCGGGATATCGACGAGCCCTTACAAAGACTAAATGGTCATCCTAGTATAGAAGTGCGATTATTTAACCCCTTTCTCCCCAGAAGCTCTCGAGTACTGGGGTTTATAACCGACTTCCCACGAGCAAACAGACGCATGCACAACAAGTCTCTTACCGTGGACAATCAAGCTACGATAGTCGGGGGAAGAAACATCGGTGATGACTATTTTTACCGCTCTGATGGTATTCTTTTTGCTGATCTGGATGTTCTTGCGATAGGAGATGTAGTTGCGAAAGTATCCAGCGATTTTGACGCTTTTTGGAACAGTAACTCAGCTTACCCCTATGAACTTATTTCTCAATCAACGACGCCATCAGACTCCCCTTTATTTATTCATCAAACTAATATTGATCAACCATCCGATCTCAGTGAGTTATTGGATAACGATTCAATTATTTGGGCTGAAACTCAAATAGTGAGTGATAGCCCGCTTAAAGCCTTAGGTAAAGCGGAGCCGGATCAACTCATTGTTCACGCACTCCGAAAGATAATTGGTCAACCTAAAAAGCAATTATTACTGGTTTCTCCCTATTTCGTACCAACCCTGTCGGGAGTAAAAGCGCTAGAGAGCATTGCGGAAAACGGGGTGAGTATTAGTGTGTTAACAAATTCCTTTGCCGCTACCGATGTTGCCGTTGTGCACTCGGGATACGCAAAGTGGAGGAAACGGCTCTTAGAAGCTGATATACGCTTATTTGAGATGCGCCCAGGGACTGTTGCCACCGATACCACTATCTATGAATCTGTCGAAACAAGTTTCTCCAGTTCGGCAAGCAGCCTTCATGCAAAAACGTTTGCCGTTGACGGACAACGTGTTTTTGTTGGCTCATTTAACTTTGACCCTCGCTCAGCAAGACTCAATACTGAGCTTGGCTTTGTTATTGAAAGCCCCGAAATAGCATCAACGATGGTAGATGTCTTTATCGAAGAAGTCCCTTACAGCGCCTATGAAGTGCTCTTAGCTCCATCCGGTTCGCTATACTGGGTTGAGCAAAACGGCAGCCATCATCGCCGATACGATACAGAGCCAGGAACAACCTGGTTTCAAAGGTTTTCGGCCGGATTTTTTTCGTTGTTACCCATTGATTGGTTGCTTTGAAAAATGAGTTGGCTTACTCGGTGAAGCGCTATTTTTTCTTAATCACTTTATGTACGAACCATGGTCATATTAGTCGGTTTTTTTGTTGGAATGCTATAGGTCATAAAAATGCTAAATAGAATACTAAAGTATCTAGGTATAGCGTGGATGGTTATTATTTTTGTTTTTGTTCCCATTACTTATACCGCATTACTATTCGCCTCTGATGCAGAAATAAATATGTCGGTCACTATTTTTTTTATCTCTACAGTATTCATCACTTCACTTTGGAATATCTTCAAAAAATATCGCGAGTACAAGGTTGGGCTCCAACTTAGCAAGATGTTTTTAGCCATCTATGTAACTATTTTTGCGTTTGCCACTCTTTATCAAAGAGCTGGGATTCTATACGGTCAGGAAATCTCTTTTAGTCCTGTTGACGCCCTGTACTTTTCAGTAGTGACATGGACCACTTTAGGTTATGGAGACTTTCAACCCACTGAAAGCTTGCGCTTATTGGCCGCTTTCCAGGCGTTATTAGGAACTTTCTTTATACCAATGCTTATAGCGGCAATGCTATTCTCATTACAACTAAAGTCTCAAAAGCACAGTTTGCAAAAAAACACTAACGGTTCAAAACCATAGAGGGAATAGTTTAAATGAAGCTTCTTTTTTATAAAATTAGACTTCTCGTAATCCTATCAGCTTCTGTTACCAGCTTAGGCTGCAGCACAGTAGGGCAAATTAAAAATGAGCCTATTTCTGGAAAAAATGATACTGAATTAACTTCTGGTACATTATTCTCAGCGGCTCGAGCTGGAAACCCCAAGGGAATAACTCTTATTTTGGCTTTTTCCGGAGGTGGAACACGGGCTTCTGCTCTGTCTTATGGCGTATTAGAAGAACTAAGAGATACTAATGTCACTATAGGTGGCAAATCGACAAGACTTTTAGATGAAGTTGATTTTATTTCATCTGTTTCGGGCGGCAGCATAACGGCGGCTTACTATGGTTTGTTTCGAGACAAAATTTTTTATGATTTCAAAGATAAGCTTCTAACACGGGATTTAAAGGAGCAAATAATCTCAACAGTTTTAAACCCCCTTCGTTGGTTTTCAAATTTAGGAATAACTGATCATACTGTCGGAATATATGCTGATGCAGGGTTTGGAGAATATACATTTGGCGACATGCTCGAAAAAGGTCCGCCCTATATAGCCATCAATGCCACAGACTTATCTCAAGGTGCTAGATTTTCCTTTCTACAGGACTACTTCAATTTAATATGCTCAGATCTATCTACCTTCCCCGTAGCCAGAGCAGTAGCAGCTTCAGCAGCTATGCCTTTACTATTCGACCCCATCGTACTGAAGAATTACGATACATGTGACATTACGGATTCCATCAACTTTTTATCCAGTAAAACTTCCATTGGGAAACACAGTATTCGGAATACTGCCTCTGCAGCACTTTCTTATTCCAATAAAAAAGAACGTCCTTTTGTTCACCTCGTAGACGGAGGTGTATCGGACAATTTGGGTCTCAGGATTATAACTGACCCTGTTGAGCTAACAGGAGGTATAGTAAATTACTTTAGCATGATCCATGGAGAGGATAGTTATTCAATCCCACGACATTTTGCCATCATAGCCGTAAACGCATCAGCAAAAGTCGGCTCAAGCATGGATAAGAGTTCGACCCCTCCATCAATGCGTCAAACGTTAAACGCGGTTACTGATGCGCAACTTCAATTGTACAATAATGAAACAACCGATTTAATAAAGCTTAAATTAGAGCAGTGGGTCGATGAAACAAAAACACAAGGAATACCTGTCGAAGCGCACCTAATATCTATCGAGTTGAAATCGGTATCATCAGACCGTCTAAGAAATCGCCTCAATTTCATCCCGACAACTCTCGGCTTACCAGAAGAGGAAGTTGAGTTGCTTATTGGTACAGGCCGAAAGCTACTAAGGGAAAACCCTCAATTTCAAAAATTACTAAAAAGTATCCGCGAATTCAACTCCGAAGTGCACCACTCGCTAAATTAAGCCGTTCTTCGTAATTCATTGAAGACCACCGATGGTTGTTTAAACCCAAGGCATTTCCTTGGTCTCGCATTCAGCGCACGCTCAATGACAGCAATCTGCTTGTCCGTCACCGTCCGTAAGTCTGTCCCTTTACGGATATATTGCCGCAGCAGCCCGTTGAAGTTTTCGTTTAGGCCGCGTTCCCACGATGAGTATGGGTTGGCGAAGTAAATGTCCGTTTTTAGTTTATCCGCTACCAGCTCATGGGCGCAGAACTCTGCGCCGTTATCCGCGGTAATCGTGCGGACATGGCTACGGTAGCGCCATAACATACTAGCCATAGCGTGACTCACGTCAGCCGCGGTTTTCGCTGGCACTTTGCGTATCAGATACAGTTTACTTTTTCGCTCAACCAGACTGACGATAGCGCCTGTGCCGTTCTTGCCCAGCACGGTGTCGGCTTCCCAATCACCAAATCGTTTCTTCTTATTTACAATGGCCGGACGACGTTCAATCCCAATCCGTTTCGGAATAATAACGCGCTTCGCGCGACTGCCTTTTCGGTATTTCCGGTGACCGTGTCGCAACTGCTTGTGCAGCTTGCCACCGTGCAATTTATCCCGCTGCACGAAACCGTAAATCCACTCATGGCTGACGGGATGACCAATGATTTTACCCACGCCTGCTATCTGCTCAGGACTCCATTTTTGCTTCAACCCAAACTCAACAAACGTGATGGTCTGTTCCGGTATGCCATATTTCGCAGCCTGACATCGGCGTTTGATTGTCTTAGCATGAGCGACTTCGGGCAGGTAATGGTTATCCCGAATCCGGTTGCGCCGCACTTCTCGACTGATAGTGCTGTGATTCACCTTCAGCCGTTTCCCAATCTCCCGGTAGCTGAAACCCTCGCGTAAGTAGGCTTCGATCTGGTATCGTTGCCCTTCGATCAACTGCTTGTAACTCATGGTGATACTCTTTTTGTTTGGCGACTTTAGAATACCACCAACGGGCAGTTGATCGTCTATCGCCAGTTAACCATGAGTGGTGCACTTATTATCTGAATTCGGGTCAGCTCTCATAAGACACAATAAAAACAACTAAATATCGAGACAAAAAATAAGCCCAGAGTGTTACTCTGAGCCAGCTGTTTGGCAAGTACATCACCACCCAGCCCAAATACATAGCCTGTAAATATGTTGGCTTCTCTGTATTCGCTGCGTTTCAACGAGCGACAAACCCAAGCGCGAAGATCCATTGCTGACCAGTCAAGATTCGTGGTGAAGTCGCAACACAAATCAATACGACTGATCTTGCCGGTATCCGCGCAGCTCAGAATATGACTGACCAAATCCCGAGCCATCGCTAACGAGTTTTGGTAGCCGCAGAGGGTTAGAAGCTCACTAGATATTTGCATGTAAACAGACGGAGCGTTTAATTCTGATTCACCTGCAATGGATATATTGAATTGATTGTTGGAAATGACAAATGAGTAACGGCGTTGTCCTTTGGGATGAACTTTAAATGGCACGCCCGCGTGCTGCAGCGCGGCCTGTGCCTTTCCGCCGCATCTCACGGCTTAGGCGGCCTCTTTGAGCGACTGTAGCTCATCAACAAGTATTCGTTTGGGAGAACCGCGAAATGATAAGTACAAGCTGTCGATACCAGCTCTTATGATTGCAGTATCGGTGCATTTTGGGGGTGCTGTGTTACAAGGTGGCGCACCCAGCACGTCGGCTAGATTGCAATCGACAACGCAATCAGTTTCCTTCTTCGAAGCAAACAGATTGACGTCGTCCGCGTTTTTTTGGATTGGCTCACTTTTGGGCATTTCAGAAACCGCATAGATTGAAAGAGGTTTCCTACTTTATGCATCTAAACTGGAATGTTTAGGAGGTCGTTTGGCGTTTTGACTTCCTTGTATCGTGCTTACGAGTTTGCAGGTGCTTGCGAATGGCCGAATCGAAATCCTCACCTTCAGCAATCAAATCCAACAAGCTATTCATTTCAGCAATGGCCTCTGCTGAGACATCTCCATCTATTTCTTCTTGTAGTGCAATCATCATTCGCAAGTCGTCAAGGCCTTACCATTTGAGCATGATAAGTTACGTCGTGTTCACCTAACAATTTTAGCTATTAAGGAACCTCAAAACAGCCTTTCACCTTTCTTTTTGTCCCGTATTATCGCCAGGCTAGGTGGCTTGATTTGTGAGCATAAGTTTCTAAGAAAATTTCAATTCACAACGCAGCTTGACACACGGGACGAGATCCTTATAGTTTAAGACTGACTGGTCAGTCCGTTTTGAGGATCGTTGAATGAATACTCCCGAAAAGAAAAAGCGCACGCATAAAACGGTTGAAGAACGTCAATCCGAAATCATGATAGTAGCCTCGCGAATTTTTTCGGAGCGCGGTTACCAGTTGGCTGACGTTCAAACCATTGCAGAGACAGCAGGTGTTGGTAAAGGCACGGTATATCGCTGTTTCTCAAATAAAGAAGCGTTATTTAGAGCGACCATAGATTACCACTTAAACGCTCTTGCTGAGCGTGCAGTCAGGGCCAGAGATAGTGTTGACGACCCGCTGAATAAGCTCAAAGCAGTGATGCTTGCGTATCTCCATTTTTTTGAAGATAACCCAGAAATTATTGAATTGTTTGCTCAAGAGCGGGCTGAATTTAGAGATCAAGCTGAATCTGCCTACTTAAGTCTTATAAAAAATAAACGTGAAGAATGGTTGAAGCTGTTTCACGAGATAACCGGCCGTTATGAATGCCGGAATATTGAAGCAGATGAGCTCATGGATATTTGCTCATACATGATGCATGGAGCGGCAATGATGCCAGAACCATCTGAGCAAAAGCGATCTGCTGAACAACGGGTTGATACGATATTTAACGTATACACACAAGGTATTTTGCTGCATCCACTGAAATGAAACAGTGGCTGGATAAGCACAATGAAAAATGGAGTACGTAAATGAAGGTGTTATTTACACAAAGCCGATTAGCTTGGATAGCCGCTGTACTGCTTTGTTTGGGATTATTAAGCGCATGTGGCGGAGAGCCGGGTAAGCAGAATGACCAGCCGCCGCTAGTACCGGTAACTATAACCTCGGTTGAGGCTGAAACCATAGAGCATTTCGGTCACTTTGCAGGGCGTTTACGTGGGGCGCGTGAGGTGGATGTTCGTGCCCAAGTATCCGGTATTCTGATCGAACGCCGGTTTGTTGAAGGGGATGCAGTTGAGCAAGGGCAAGCTCTCTTCCAAATCGATCCTGAACCCTACCAAATTCAGGTGGATTCTGCAGGCGCTGAACTAGTCAATGCCACCGCGGCTAATCAACAAGCACAAAGCGAATGGCGGCGCATTTAAGCTCTGTACGAACAAGATGCAACGAGTCGTCGCGAATATGAGCAAGCCGAAAGTAATAGTAAGGCCGCTGTTGCCCGGGTTACGCAGGCAGAATCAGCGTTGGCGGACGCAGAGCGCAACTTGCGTTATACGCGAGTTGAAGCGCCGATAACGGGTATGTCGGGTATTGAATCACTATCGGAGGGTAATTTAGTCGATATCGGTACGATGTTGACTCGCGTTACACAAATCGATCCGATAAACGCTCATTTCTCATTGCCTGAAGCGACTGCCATAGTACGCCGCTGGCGGATGCATCAAGCCCCCGAAATGGATACTTATAAAAAAGCGTGGCTCATTATGCCGGATGGCCGTGAATACGCGCGATCAGGCGAAATTAATTTTGTGGCAAACCGAGTTGACGAAGAATCGGCAAGTATTGTCATGCGCGCTGAATTTACTAACCCAGATAATTTATTGATCCCCGGTCAATTGATTCGTGTTCGGGTGCTATTAGGCCACTATGACGAGGCATTTTTAATCGACCCTACTGCAGTCAGTCAGGGGGCTAATGGACCATTTGTTTATGTCGTCAATAAAGACAAGGCCGAGTCGAGACAGGTTGAATTGGGTCCCGAAATTGATGGTAAGCAAGTGATTATTGATGGCTTGGTGGACGGTGATCAACTGGTAATCAACGGACATGTCTCTCTGACGGACGGGACATCGGTAGACCCAATTAGTGCGGATGAGCAGGAGTAATTTATGTTTCGATTTTTTATTGATCGTCCGCTTTTTTCCTCTGTAATTTCGATCGTCATTATGCTAGTGGGTATCGTGGCGCTGCGAGCTTTGCCGGTCGAGCAATATCCAAATGTTGTGCCACCACAAGTAGTGGTAAGTGCGACTTATCCCGGTGCTAGTGCCGATGTAATTGCTGAGTCAGTAGCGGCGCCGTTGGAGCAAGAAATAAACGGTGTTGACGACATGATATATATGGAATCAACCAGCACCGATTCAGGTATGCTACAAATAACGGTGTCGTTTGCCATGGGCACCGACCCTGATCAGGCTGAAATCAATATTAACAACCGAGTGCAAGCGGCTATTTCAACGCTACCTCAAATTGTTCGTGATTTGGGTGTGCAAGTGCAATCCCAGTCGACCAATATTTTGATGGTACCCGTTTTATTTTCTCCCGACGATAGTCAGCAAATACTTGAGATGAGCAATTACGCCCTCCTCAACGTTTTGGACGAATTGTCGCGCGTCGATGGGGTTGGCGATGCCTCATTGTTTGGCGCCAATGATTACTCGATGCGAATTTGGACTGACCCGGCGAAACTTGCTGAATATGAACTTAATCCAGCGGATATCGCCAGCGCAATTGCTGCGCAAAATTCTCAATATGCTGCAGGACGCTTTGGTGCTGCGCCATCGCCCGAAGGTCAAGCTTTTACATTCAGTGCGACCACAACCGAACAGCTAAGTAGTCCGGAAGAATTCGAGCAAATTATTTTACGCGCAGATGCACAAGGAAATATGCTGCGGCTGGGTGATGTGGCTAAAGTTGAGCTTGGTTCACAAAATTATGATTTTTGGGCGACTTACAATGGTCAAGACGCCGTGCCAATGAGGATATTTCTGCAGCCAGGTGCTAATGCGCTTGATACGGCGACTTTGATTCGTGAAGCTTTAGACGACATGAGCAGCCGCTTTCCCGATGGCATCGATTATTACATTCCCTACGATACAACTGAATTTATTGAAATCTCCGTGCAAGAGGTGGTTACTACTTTAATCATTGCCGTGCTTTTGGTGGTTTTAGTTACTTATGTATTCTTACAACGTTTCCGCGCAACGTTAATTCCCGTTGCTGCTATACCCGTTTCATTAATTGGTACATTTGCGGGCATGCAAGTCCTTGGCTTTTCAATCAACATGCTGACCTTGTTTGGCCTAATCTTAGCGATTGGTATCGTGGTTGATAATGCCATTATTGTGATGGAAAACGTTGAGCGACTAATCATGGAAAAGTCCATGAAGGCTCGAGATGCGGCTGTTGAAACGATGCAGCAAGTTTCTGGCGCCGTAGTCTCGTCAACACTTGTGTTAGTCGCGGTGTTCGCACCGGTCGCGTTTTTAGGTGGATTAAGCGGTGAACTGTATCGTCAGTTTGCGGTAACCATTGCGGTTTCCGTGGTGGTGTCAGGGGTGGTCGCATTAACACTCACACCGGCAATGTGTGCGCTATTGTTAGATGGCGAAAAACGAGAGGTGGCCAAACCCTTCCAATGGTTTAATTCAGCGTTTGATCGGCTAACCGATGGTTTTGTATACGTGGTGTCATGGTTGCTACGCCGCTGGCAGATTGGTGTCGGTTTGTTCGTATTGAGCTGCTGTGCCGCTATCTTTCTAATGACACGAATGCCCTCTGGTCTCGTTCCTCAGGAAGACCAAGGTGTCGCGATGGCAATTGCACATTTGCCTGCAGTTGCGTCCTTACCACGCAGTGAAGCGGTTCGAGATAACTTATCTGAACAACTGCTAGCATTAGACGAAGTTGATGATTTCATTAGTTTTGCGGGCTATGACATGATTGCTGCTACGCAGCGAACCAATGCTGTAGCTGGGTTTGTAAACTTGGCGGATTGGTCTGACCGGACTGAAGAGGGGCAAGATGCCGCATCCATTGTTGGAAAAATTATGGGTATGGGTGGTTCGATTCAGGAAGCGAATGTTGTTTCGTTCGTGCCACCACCAATTCAAGGGTTGTCGTTGACCGGCGGCGTTGAAGGTTATCTGCAAATTCGTGAAGATATGACCACCGTCGAAATGGAGCAGGTCGCGCAAAAAGTGATGGCGGCGGTTAATGAGAGGCCAGAACTTATTAATGGTCGCACGACGTTGGATACTAGCATTCCACGTTATCGTATTGCTGTTGATAGAGAAAAAGCATACGCCGCAGACGTAAGTTTGGATGCTATTTTTTCGACTTTACAGGCGACAGTTGGTGCGTTATACGTCAACGATTTTACTTATCAAGGAAGGCTTTGGCAGGTAAATATTCAAGCACAGGGACAATATCGTACAAACCCGGAAGATCTGAATAACGTATTTGTGCGTTCCAGTAGTGGTGCAATGCTACCGCTGAGCTCACTGCTTAGCGTTGAGCGAACTAGCGGTGCAGATATTGTTAACCGCTTTAATATCTATAGTGCCGCCCGCGTGATGGCAGATCCCGCACCAGGTTACACTTCGGGCCAGGCAAAGGAAGCAATGGAGACTATTGTTGCCGAGTTTTCAGCAGATACGGACATGCAGCTGGGCTGGACTGGTGAAGCCTTTCAGTTAGATCAAGCTGCTGGGGCTGCAGGGTCAGCGTTTGGCTTGGGTTTGTTTATGGTGTTTTTGATCCTAGTGGCTCAATACGAGCGCATCACGCTGCCTTTGGCGGTGGCTGTTGCAGTACCATTCGCTGTGCTTGGTGCGGCGTTATCATCAATCTTGCGGGGCTTTCCCAATGATGTTTATTTCCAAGTGGGTTTGTTGGTATTGATTGGTCTTGCGGCCAAGAATGCCATTCTCATTGTAGAGTTTGCTGCACAAAACCGTAAGGAAGGCATGAGTTCGTTAGAGGCGGCAACAGCAGCTGCGAAACAACGTTTCCGTGCTATTTTAATGACCGCATTAACCTTTATTATCGGTACGTTACCACTTGCCTTTGCCAGTGGCGCAGGGGCCGCAAGTCGCCAAGAAATTGGCACTGTAGTGGTTGGTGGAATGATTGCAGCCAGCTCATTAGCGCTTATATTTGTACCGCTTGGTTATAAGTTATTTGAAGACTTATCTGACTGGCGCAAAAACCGTAAAGGAGACAAGCATCATGCGTAAAACAATATTGTCAGTATTTATTGTTGCAACGCTTACGGGTTGCGCAATGGGTCCTGATTATCAGGCCCAACAGGTTACCGTTGCGGATAGCTGGCCAGAGCAAGTGGAGCAATCAAATGCGCTAGCGAAAGATTGGCAGAATTGGTGGACACAGTTCAATGATCCAACACTCAACGCGTTGGTAGAGCGAGCATTGGATGAAAATCTCGAGTTACGGTTGCAGTTGCAACGTATTGAACAAGCGCGTGCGCAGCTTGGTTTAAGCGACGCAAATTTTTGGCCATCATTGGGCGGGCAGGCCGAGGCTACCCGACAGCAACAACCAGAAGCGATTCTACCCGTCGAGATTGGTGGTGGTGCGCCACGGAATGAATTTACTGTGGCTGGAACATTAAGTTATGAAATCGATTTATGGGGGCGTTTACGGCGAGAGCGAGAAGCTGCCAGTGCGCAGCTCAATGAGTCTTTGTATGGTTTAGAAGCAGTCCGATTGAGCATTATTGGTGAAGTTGTTTCAACCTACTTTAATCTGCGCACACTGGAGCAGCAACAAGCGTTAACTAAGCAAACGTTAGCGTCGTATGATGAGAGTGTGCGCGTGATTGAACTGCGCTACGAACAAGGTGCAGAGGATGCGTTAGGCGTGCGCCAAGTGCGTGCTGCTGCCGCCAGTGCGCGTGCGATACTGCCAGACTTGCAGCAAGCAGCTGAAACCACTCGCACTGCGTTGGCTATACTTGTAGGTTATAATGCGCAAGAGTTAACGGAAGCATTTGACTTTGGCAGCACGAAATTAACGGATTTGGAATTGCCTGATACCCTACCCGGTTTGTTGCCATCTGAGTTGCTGCAACGACGCCCAGACGTACGTGCGGCCGAATCATATCTGGTCGCCGCGAATGCTCAAGTTGGCGCTGCGCAAGCCAGTCGATGGCCAAGTTTGAATTTATCCGGTTTGATTGGCAGCACTGCGTTACAAACCGGTGATTTGTTTGAAGGATCAGCGCAAAGCTGGAGTGTTGGCGGTAATTTGGCCGGTCCGATTTTTGATTTTGGTCGAAGGCGAGCCAATGTTGACAGTGCCGAAGCATTGAAAATGCAAGCTGAAACTGAATATCAAATGGCGGTGACCAGTGCTTTTCGTGATACACGAGATGCTTTGTCGATGCATCGTTATGCGCAAGTGCGTTTTGATGCCGTACAAAACCAAGTGCAAGCAATAGATGAAACCGTTGCGATGGCTGAGCTTCAATATGACGAAGGTGCGATCGGAATTTTTGAATTACTTGAGTCTCGACGTCAACTACTGCAAGCAAAATTGACGCTGAGTGAGGCGGTTAGCCAACGTTTATTGGCTTCGGCTAATTTATTTAAGGCAATGGGTGGTGGCTGGCAAGATCCAGACCCATTGACTTTGACGAATGAAAAAGAAAGTGAATCATGAGTATACAGATGCAGGTTGCGGTACTTTCGGCTGCAATAGCGACAGCTTTAGTGATCAACCCTTCCGCGCACGCGCAAGTGAAAAGTCAGCAGCAAACGGATGAAAGCCGCAGTGGCTGGTCAGTCGGCGCAGGCGGTGTTACCTCATTATCAGCGTACCGAGGTGTAGATTCTCAAACAACGGCGTTTCCGTTTTTTAATTATGAAGGCGAACGCTTCTTTGTCCGTGGCCCATCATTGGGCTATCGGTTAACACCAGATAAACCGCTTCGCTTAGCGGCGTTTATCAGCGCCGCACCGGCTGAATATGATCCGGATGATTCGGATGATGCACAGATGCGTCAACTTGATCGGCGTAACTTCACTGCTCTTGCGGGCTTTTCTGCGCGTTATAATTTATCAGCGGGTTTACTGACTGCACGAGTGGGAACTGAGATAACAGGACGACATCATGGTCAATACGCTGAGGTGAGTTATAGTTATCCATTCCTATTTGAAAGCGGTGCGATTTCATTAACACCGACTGCTGGTGTTGAATGGCACAGTACGGATTTCAATGATTACTATTTTGGTATTTCTAGTGCAGAGGCAGCACGGACAGCGTTGACCGAGTATTCGCCCGGGTCTAGCACCAACCCATTTGTGGGGTTGACGTTGACTTGGCAGCTTTCAGAGGTTGTTGGCATTTTTGTATCGTCACGCTACAAGCATTTTGGCGATGAAATTGCCGATAGTCCCATGTTAGATGATGATAGTGAAGTAAGCTCACTCGTTGGTTTAACTTGGAAGTTTTAGCTTACAACATCTACTTCCAATAATAGTCAGGAATTGTCTATGATTCTCGATCCACTCCATTCGTCAAATTTATCGACGACCAATGACCTTTCCCCTGAAATAACACCATATTTTCAATGAGATTGCAGTTTTATTGATAGGCCCCCATTATTAGAACCACTCGAGGAATGAATTGAGCTGTTCAATTTTCAATGGGTGCCACAAACTGCAAGGGTGGCAGGTTGTTTAAAGCCCGGTGAGGTCGACTCTTGTTCTAGTCATCCCGCCAAGCTACAATTTTTGATTTAGCATCGGATAGCGATTCGAACCAGTGACAGGATTGGTCGTGAATTAATGGAGGGAATGTGACTCACCTGCTAACGTTAAGTAAGTCAGTTGCCGCTGTTAAATAGCGATAGAAGATATTTTAGTCATTACACAAAGAGCATGATGTGTCAGTAAACGAACGGCAAGACAGCTGTACCAGCGATCATGAAGATGCTCTGTCAGAGAGTGAGCAGGCCAATGCTGTTGAAGATAAACCTTATGTAACGGGCGAAGCGAAGACCTCCACTGCGCGCAGCAACCCCGCCAAAAAGGTTGCATTCTGGGTGTTAATCGTCATTGTGTTGTTGGTGGGTTGGTATGCCGCCACAGATCGTCTGGCTCCATCTTCTTCTAGCGGTGCGGTCTCCGGGTATCTCGCACAGCTGACGCCGCGTGTAGCCGGACAAGTAACAGAAGTTTTGGTAAGCGATGGCGATATCGTGGACGCGGGAACACCACTTTTTCGGCTCGATCCACGGGTATTCGAGCTAGCGGTGCGGGAAGCTGAAGCGAGCTTTGCGCAAGCCTTGCAATCCAACGAAGCTTCCGCCGCTGGTGTTGTTTCATCCCAGGCAGGTGTGACTCAGGCACGAGCCAATCTGGAGAATGTAAGCTCATCTGCTAATCGCACACTGACGCTTGCGGATCGCGGGTTGATTTCTGCCGTCGAGGCGGATAATGCCCGTGCGGCGTTGCGTTCTGCAGAGGCAGATTTGGCGCGTGCGGAAGCGAATCTCAAAAGCGCCCTTTTGCAACTGGGTGAACGTGGCACATTAAATCCCGAAGTGAGAGCAGCTCAAGTGCGGCTCGAGCAGGCGCAACTAAACTTACAGTTTTCCGTAATCACTGCACCCACACGAGGAGCCGTAACAAATCTCCGGCTTGCCATTGGTCAATATGTTAGCCCGGGAACGCCTGCACTGACATTTTTTGACGCGCGCGGTGCCTGGATTACCGCTGACCTTCGCGAAAACCAATTGGGCAATGTGCAGCCTGGCGATGAGGTGGATATTTTGTTTGACGCGGCGCCCGGACAAGTCTTCGCGGGCAAAGTGCAAAGCATCGCCTGGGGGATTGACCCCGGCAGGACCACAGCCGGCGGGTTGATGCAAAATCAGGCACAGAGTGAATGGTTTGAACCGGCACGTAGTATTCCGATTCATATCGAGCTTAACAACGAATTAGCAAACTGGCCGACGGCCGTGCGCGCCGGTGGAAAAGTTAGTGTGGTGGTCTATGCAGAAGGCAAGGGCAATCCCATAGCGTGGTTGTCATCGGTCGGTTTGCGGATCCGCTCGTATCTTTCATATCTCTATTGAGTTGAGGGCGCGTTATGTATGTAGCTCCGCGTCCGCGCGTTGAAGATGATCCGTTATTTGCAGTGCGTCTTGCGCTGGCGGCGGTGTTGGCATTGCTGGTAGCGTTAATGCTTCAGTCGAAAATGCCGATGATCATGCCTGCGTTAACCGTGGGTCTAATGGCCGGAATGCGCAAAGCTTTTGATCCTAAAAAGGCGTTCGGAGGACCCATCGCAATGATTGTGGTGATGTCCCTGTACGCCGCTATTGTGTCGCTTACCCGGCCCATGCCAGGAGTACTGATTGTATTTATGGCGCTAAGCAGTTTCTTGTCTTATTACCTGATTTTGCGCACAGGCAATCCGCTCGGCATGTTATTGCTTGTCGGCACTGTCCTTATGTCGGTGATGGGAATGAACTCCATTATGGTGATGGAGCTGATGCGCGATGCATTTATAGAGGGTGCGCTAGCGGCGCTGGTGATTATTCCGTTGTTGTATGCGCTTTTTCCTCCGGCAACGCGAGAAGCGAACATTGAAGTTTATAAACCCGGGACCGAAAGCTATCACGGCGCCAGAGCACTTATACGCGGTGGTGTATTGTTAATGCTGATTTTATGGCTTTATACAGTGATTGATGAAACCAACTTGATGTTGGTCATGGCTGCGGTTTTTGTGCTGGTGTTTCCCACACGCGAGCAGCTATTTGCAGAGGCTTGGGAGCGTACCTTCGCGACTATTATTGGCGGTACATTGGCATTAATGATCATAGGGCTTTTCACGCTTATGGCGCACATCAGTGTTTTACTGGTTCTGATTTTTCTGGGGGGACTTTTATTTGGCAGTCGCATGATGAATGGCGGACATCCACCCATGGTTTATCAGTTCGCGTTTTCGGTGATGATCGCTTTGGTCGTCGGTGCGCTGACTACTCAAGCGCCTCTGGATTCCACTGTATTGCGGATTCTATTAACGCTGGGCGGCACTGTCGGTGCGGCATTTTTGACCAGTCTGGCTGAAACACTTTTTCTGTCGGAAAAATTAAAGCGTAGGTTGGGGTAAAGCGTGAGTCAAACGAGCGCCGCACCCCAACATGTCCATGCCAGAAACCTTTGGTGGGTAAAGTGGTGGGTAAATTGAATCTCGTTCACAAGTTAAAATATTAACTAATTGACTTATATAAGCTAGTTTGAATTATTCGATAATAAAATTCAGAATATTGAATAAGTTTGTCAACTCTTCTAGAGGCTGTTGATCTTTGCTTATAATTTGTTCAGCAGTACATTGGCAGCCACATCATTATGAATGCCAAGGCGACTGTACTGCCGTAATTCCTTGCTAATTTATCGTATCTTGTCGAAACAGCACGATACTTTTTAATCTTCAAAAAAGCATTTTCAACTAGGTGCCGATATCTGTACAGGCACCAGTCCATATGCGCATTACCTGTCTTATTATTTATCTTTCTGGGAATGTTGGCGTTGCCCCATTTTCTTCTATGTATGCTCTTAACGACTCGCTGTCGTACCCTTTATCTGCGCATACAACTTTTGCTTTTGGTGAACAAGTGACGAGACTCTGAGCATGCACGATGTCATTCACCTGACCACCTGATAGTTCAAAATAAACCGGAAGGCCACCGCTATCGACAGCAAGATGGATTTTTGTCGAGTTACCTCCCCGACTTTTGCCAATGGATTCATCGTAAGGGCTGGCCGCACCGCTACTATCCTGATGCGCCTTAACGATACTGCCATCAATAAATAACCATTCTGGGTCATTGTCGCGAGCCAAAGCCTGAAATAGCAACTGGAGCAATCCCTTTTTCGACCAGAGGTTGAAGCGTCTGAAAACCGTGTTCCATCGTCCGAATTCTGATGGTAAGTCACGCCACTGAACCCCCGTACGCATCCGGTATAAGATACCTTCAAGCGTGTTTCTGTGTTCGAATTTATTATAAACCCGGCCACTTTCTTTAAGTAAAAGCCTTAACTTTTCCCACGTCCCATCTGTTAACATTGTTCTTGGCATAGCAACTTTCCGGTAAATTATTTTTTGCGAAACAATTATACCTTGTTGCTATGCCGATTGTTTTTTAGACAAAGATCAACAGCCTCTAGACTTAACTTCCCTAAAGTTAGTCTCAGCGGATACAAGAATTGGCCCATGTGTAGGTAATGTGGGTAAGTTCATTTGTATCGGCTTAAATTACAGTGACCATGCTGCCGAATCGGGAATGCCATTGCCCACAGAGCCTGAAGTATTTACCAAAGCTACCAGCGCTATTTGCGGACCTGACGATGACATCATAAAGCCTAAAAATAGCACCAAATTAGACTGGGAAGTAGAACTCGCGCTGGTCATCGGCAAAGAAGCAAAATATGTTAGTGAAGAGGAAGCTGAAGACTATATTGCAGGCTATTGCGTTTGTAATGATGTCTCTGAGCGCGCTTTCCAACTTGAGCGTGGTAATCAATGGGATAAAGGAAAAGGATG
Organism: Aliiglaciecola aliphaticivorans; assembly: GCF_054782055.1. Classification (NCBI taxonomy): domain Bacteria; kingdom Pseudomonadati; phylum Pseudomonadota; class Gammaproteobacteria; order Alteromonadales; family Alteromonadaceae; genus Aliiglaciecola; species Aliiglaciecola aliphaticivorans. The sequence goes on along the minus strand of NZ_BAAGTF010000024.1, from coordinate 29,254 downwards.
CGATACTTTTGGCCCTATTGGGCCTTGGTTAGTGACCAGCGATGAAGTGGGCGATCCCACACAATTAGACATGTGGTTAGAAGTAAACGGCCACCGTTATCAAAATGGTAGTACTCGTACGATGGTCTTCAAGCCGGCCTTTATTGTCAGCTACTTGAGCCAATTCATGAGTTTGCAGCCTGGAGATATTATTTCAACGGGCACACCGCCAGGCGTCGGCTTAGGTCAAAAACCACCGATTTACCTTAATGCCGGTGACAAGATTAGTTTAGGCATAGAAAAACTAGGGAAACAGCAGCAAACGGTGGTTGATTACCAAGCTAAATAATCTTTATTATTTTAATTGTTTTACCATGTGTTTAGACACTTCGAATAAACACATGGTGTATCGATAAAAATCCATGAAGTTAAATCGTGCTTCAGGGTATGTCTAACTCCTTTACAACATGCCTAATAAACCTCTGTTAACCTTAAAATACAAAGGCTAAATCAGCATTAAAGAATATAGAACCGACTAGGACAACCAGCAAACTTATATTTTTCATCGCAATAAAGTCCATAATGTTCACAATAATATCAATCTTATAATTTCAATAGCTATGCTAGTCTTAAGTTATTGAAACCATACTTGAGAACATTTATGTCTGAACAAATACAAAAAGTCCCGTTACTAATTAATGGTGGCCTAGTACAAAGTACAAGCGATCAATGGATTGATGTTACCAATCCAGCCGACCAACAAGTGATAGCGGAAGTTCCTTTGGCAACATCCCAGGAAGTCGAAGACGCTGTTAGCGCAGCCAAGGTGGCGTTTGAGTCTTGGAAAGATGTTCCTGTAAGTGAAAGAGCGAGACTCATGCTGCGCTATCAAGCCTTGCTGAAAGAAAATCATGACGAACTTGCCAGTTTACTCGCAAAAGAAACCGGTAAAACCTTTGCGGACGCCAAAGGGGATGTGTGGCGTGGCATTGAAGTAGTAGAACATGCTTGTAATATCGCTTCGCTTAGCATGGGTGAGATTCTTGAAAACGTGGCAAACAAAATCGACTGTTACAGCATTACCCAACCGCTAGGTGTGTGCGTAGGTATTACTCCCTTTAATTTCCCGGCAATGATCCCCTTGTGGATGTTCCCCATGGCGATTGTTTGTGGAAATACCTTCGTACTCAAACCTTCAGAACAAGACCCTTTAACGCCAATGCGTTTAGCTGCGCTGTTCAAAGAAGCGGGCGCGCCTGACGGCCTATTACAAATAGTGCACGGTGGCAAAGACGTGGTAAATCAATTACTAACTCACAAAGATACGCCAGCCATATCCTTTGTTGGTTCTGTTGCCGTGGGAGAGCATATTTATCGTACCGGTACCGACCACCTAAAACGCGTGCAAGCCTTTGCAGGGGCAAAAAACCATATGGTTGTCATGCCTGATGCTTCTAAAAACCAAGTAATTAATGCCATCGCCGGTGCGTCCGTTGGTGCCGCAGGACAGCGCTGTATGGCCATTTCAGTGGTGGTTTTGGTAGGCGAAACCAAACAATGGGTGGGCGAGATGCGTGATGCATTGGCAAAAGTTAAACCTGGCGTATGGGATGATCCAGAAGCAGGTTATGGCCCATTAATTAATCCCCAAGCCAAACAACGAGTTCTAAGCCTTATTCAAGACGGAAAAGATGCTGGGGCGACTTGTCTGCTCGATGGTAGTGACTATGAAGTACCTGGATATCCTGACGGAAACTGGGTGGGACCAACCATGTTCACCGATGTTACTCGTGACATGTCAATTTATCAGCAAGAAATCTTCGGACCGGTATTAATCGTGTTGGAAGTGGATACATTAGAGCAAGCCATTAACCTAATCAATGAAAACCCTTACGGCAATGGCACATCTATCTATACGTCATCTGGCGCAGTAGCACGTAAATATCAACACGAAATTAAAGTGGGCCAGGTGGGCATCAATGTGCCTGTTCCGGTACCACTACCGATGTTCTCTTTTACGGGCTGGCGGAAATCGTTTTACGGTGATCAGCATGCTTACGGTAAACAAGCTGTTAAGTTTTACACCGAGACTAAGACCATCACTGCACGTTGGTTTGAAGATGATATCGATACTGGTGTAAATACCACGATTGAATTGAAGTAATTTTTCTTTGTAAATTAAAGGACAAAACAATGGCTGTTATCGGTTTTATAGGTTTAGGCAATATGGGTGGTCCAATGGCTATCAACTTAGTCAAAGGAGGCCACACCGTAAAAGTGTTTGATTTATTTCCAGAAGCGGTTGATAAGGTTGTGACACAAGGCGCAACAGCTGCAGGTAGCGCAGTAGATGCGGCTCAGGAATCTGACGTTGTTGTAACCATGCTACCTTCAGGAAAACATGTTGAAAGTCTATATGTTTCCTCAGATCAGCCATTGTTTGATGTGGTAAAAAAAGATGTATTAATTATAGATTCATCCACCATAGATGCAGCAACAGCAAAAAAGGTATCCGCTATTGCAGCTGAGCAGGGATTGAGTTTTGTTGATGCTCCTGTGTCCGGCGGAGTAGCTGGCGCAGCCGCAGGTACCCTAGCCTTTATGGTAGGCGGCACTAAAGAGCAATTTGACCAAGCTAAACCCATTTTAGACAACATGGGGCTGAATATTTTTCATGCTGGCCCTAGCGGTGCAGGTCAAATCGCAAAATGTTGTAATAACATGTTGTTGTCAGTATTGATGGCCGGTACAGCCGAAGCACTGAACATGGGTGTTGAAAATGGTTTAGATCCTGCTGTGCTATCTGAAATAATGCTGCAAAGCTCTGGTAATAATTGGGTATTACAAAAATACAATCCTTATCCAAATGTAATGGAAGGGGTTCCGTCCTCCAACGACTATCAGGGTGGATTTCAGGTTGACCTAATGTATAAAGATTTGGGTTTAGCAATGGATATAAGTCACCAAAGTGGTGCTGCTACGCCTATGGGGGCTCAAGCTAAATCCCTGTATACGATGCACAAATCAAAGGGCAATGGCCCGTTAGATTTTTCCAGTATTATGACATTATATCGGAACGAATAAACTCAAATACTTAGAACAGTAATAGTCAGTCATAAGTGACGCCAATTTGACCAGCAATTGACTAGTATGATGGAATTCAGGTTTTGATATGATTGTAGAGGTAAGCCAATGAGTATCTGGTTTGAAACGCCAAAACTAGAAGATCTAAATTTGTTAATGGAAAACATTAAGATACACCGTTCCCTTGGGTTAGAAATAACAGAAATAGGTGACGATTTTATTCGAGGAACCATGCCTGCCGATGAGCGCACTTTTCAACCCTTTGGCGTAGTTCATGGCGGCGCAAATGTGGTGTTAGCAGAAACCTTGGGGAGTATAGCTGGCTATTTATGTGTAGATAAAAATAAATTTCAGGTGTTTGGACAAGAAGTTAGCGCCAGCCATATACGTTCAATATCGACAGGTATAGTAACAGCAACCGCTCGCGCGGTGCACTTGGGATCACGTTCTCAAATTTGGGAGATCCATATGCACAATGACCTAGGTAAACTCAGCTGTTTGTCGAAACTAACCATGGCCGTTGTGCCAATTAGACGTTAACCACAAAGCCTAATACTGCTGTAATTGCGATAGGTTTAGTTAAACAGCTCTTTGGTTGTATTGCCGCTTGCGATAAGCCGATGGTGATAACCCAGTGTGCTTTTTAAACAATCTCGAAAAGTACAAACTATCATCGTAACCTACCCTTGAAGCGATACCTTGTATCGCTAACTCGCTGGTTTCCAATAAATAGCTAGCATATTCTACTTTCATTTTTAAAAAGTGCTGCACGGGTGAGAAACCCGTTGCCTCTTTGTATTTTTTACTAAAGTGAAACTTAGATAAATTGACCTGCGAAGACAGCGCATCTAAATCAATGGATTTATTCAGGTTTTGAAGCATGTAGGCTTGTAAAATATCGAGATTAAATTGTTGTCTTTCCGGGGTTTTGATTTGTTGGGCCAACATTCCAATATACGCTAGTAACTGCTTAAGCATATTGGCAGCATAGACCATCGCTGGTGTATTATAACCAGTGCTAGACTCAGCCAATACAGAACGAAATTGCGCCATTAGCACAGGTGAATGGCCTACTTTCAGTATGGGAAGTTCTTTTTTATAGTCCATATTATAGACATATTCCTGGGCTTGATAACCGGAAAAGTGACACCAATAAATGGACCAGGGATCATCAACATTGGCCCAATAACGATGGTTCACTCCCCTTGGCAATAATACTAATTCACCACTTTGAATTTCTCCACTCCAATCATGAGTATGTAAAAAACCTTTTCCCGAAAAACAGTAAATAAGAATATTATCATCATGTCGATTTCGTGACATTTCATGGGAAAGGGCTTTTTCATAGCGACCTACAGCCAAAGGGTAACAATCTTTGGTAAGGGGGTGCTGTTGCAATTGCTGACGGATCACAACCGGCGAGACCATACGTTCGCTATCACTACTTAATGGCCAATTTGAAGTCTTGCTCATGTCACTATATCCCGTAAAACTCTAGCTACTTACCCGTGTAAATTCGCAAGCATACTGCATAACGCAATATAGTCCATATCAACAACAAGATAAACAATTAGCCATAAAGATATAGACTGCTATTATCAGGTAGTTCAGTTTTACAATGTTAGTGGATCAACTTAGCCGTCGCTCAAAACAATAACCGGCAACAATCAATATCACTAGCACCCAAATGGAAGAATATTTAAAATGATGACTGCGTCTGTATTATTTGAAGAAAGAGCTTCAATGGCAAACAAAAAAATTGCCATTGCGACGCTAAATGTTGAGAAAACCTTAAATTCTCTCACCCTAGAAATGGTTGATTTGTTGTATAAGCAACTTTTGGAGTGGCAACAAGACGATTCAATTAGCTGCGTATTTTTGCACGGAGCCGGTCCCAAAGCCTTCTGTGCAGGAGGTGACGTTCAGCAACTTTACCACTCTGCTTTGAGTCAACCCGGTGGTCCTTGCGAATATGCTGAAACGTTTTTCGAGCATGAATACCGTTTAGATTATTTACTCCATACCTTTGCAAAACCTATTATTTGCTGGGGGCATGGCATAGTAATGGGCGGCGGTCTTGGCCTTATGGCGGGTTGCAGCCATAGAATCGTGACCGAACGAACTCGCATGGCCATGCCTGAGATTACCATTGGACTGTTCCCCGATGTTGGCGGCAGTTGGTTTTTAAATCGTATGCCCGGGCGCATTGGTTTATTCTTAGGGCTCACGGCAGCCCACATGAATGCCGCTGATTGCATTTACACTGGCTTAGCCGATCGTTTTATCGAAAACGCCCAAAAAGACACGGTTTTAGCTGAATTAGTAGCCATTGAATGGCAGCCAGATGCGCTACGGCATAAAGAGCAGATCACTGAAGTGTTACGACATTTCGAGCAACAAAATCATGAAACCAGACCTGCCGACAATATAGCGGCGCACTATGAGACAATTCAGCAATTAACCGACCAAAACAACTTTTATGACATTGTTGACGCTATAACTGGCTATCAATCTGATGATTCTTGGATGACAGCGGCGGCTTCGGCACTCGCTCATGGCTCCCCCATTAGTGCTTGCAGTATTTATCAAACATTAAACAAAACCTTGCATATGTCTTTAGCTGAAGTGTTTCAGTTTGAACTTATTTTAGTTACCAATACTGTTCGTAATTCAGATTTTGTTGAAGGAGTAAGAGCTCTGCTGATTGATAAAGATAAGTCACCTACCTGGCAATATGACTCAGTTAGAGCTGTGCCTTCTCAAGTTCTACAGAAGCTAATAACCCCACCATGGCCAACTAACCCATTGGCGGATTTATGACGCCTTAAAGGGGGCTAGATACTGTTAGTCCAAGAAGAATTGTGATTTTAATGAGCTTTTAAATAGCCATGATGAAATTTGCAGAGTAAAACTCTTAATTAAAGAACATGAATACTGCCACCCCATGGCCCCTTGCCCAATCAGAGCTTCAATTCAGTATTGAGCTAGTCGATTGACCATAAATCAACTTAAATTCTCGTTTTTTAAACACCAACTCGGCTAACTAGAATGCAAATAAAAACAAAGTCATACTGCCTAACATATTTGGTATTTTATTGATTTTAGAATAGGAGCTTTTGCGTGAAAAACCAAATGGAAAGGGTATTAATCGTAATTTCGTTCAAATTTAAAAATTTCCATCTCAACGTTTACCTCGCGAATTGGCTCATCCAGCGAAATTCCTGACTTTGTCCCCCAATCAATGAAGTCGCGACATTGCTTTTCCATCCATTCTTTGGCGAGTTCTGAGTTTCCTTCTTTTAGGGCATTATATATTTTTGTGTGAACTTCAAGCAGTCGCTTACCCTGCCCCATTTTTGAAATTACTTTTCCAGAAGCTGGCAAAAGGAAATCGCTAATCGGTTCTCCCACTAACAATACAGCCTTGTTCCCAGCAGCCTCAGCAACAAGGTCGTGAAATTCAATAACAGCTTTTACCATTTCAATAGGGTCATCAAGTGTAGCAGCGGTTTTTTGAAGGTTAATTTCAATTTTTTGTAACTGCTCTTTAGTGATCCGTTTAGCCGCCAGAGCCGCAATTACTGGCTCAATCATCATATTGGCTTCCCACAGTTCACGATATGTGATCCCATGAAGCACAATAGCTTGTTGCATTGCAGTGGAAGAAATACTAGGACAGGGTGCCGATACCATCATTCTTCTTCGTGGCCCCCTAACCACCAAGCCTGAACTCTCCAGCTTACGTAATGCTTCACGGACTGTTGGACGGGTTACACCTAATTGTTCTGCGAGGTCATGTTCCACTGGAAGTAAATCACCAGGTGCTAATGACCCATCCATGATTTTCTCGCGTAACGCTTCTTCCACCAATTGATATGCAGTTGCTCGTTTAAGTGAAGTGAGCTTTTCGTTTTTAATCACCTAAAACTTTCTCCTGAATAGGTGTAGCGCCTTTTTAGGCCATTGATTATGAGCCTATACCATTTACTGTAGCTTAAAATTAATATTGTTAGACTGACTGATTGACTTACTATAAGCGAATTGGGGTATATTATCCTAGGGCTAAAATGATTAACAGATTTAAAGTCCCCCCAAAAATGTTCTTGAAAAGCTTGATGTTTGAGCGCACTCGGGTATAGATAAGGCAACCGGAATTGACTCTATTGCCAAATGGTTGGAAGACAATTGCCCCGAAAATTTCATACCCGGAGTTATTCATGGCGACGCACATATCGGCAACGTTATGTTTGAAAATGACAGCCCGGAAATTGCCGCTTTAATCGACTGGGAGTTGGCCACTATTGTCGATCCATTAATTGATTTGGGTTGGGTTGGGAAATAGCAACTTGGCCAGAATCAAAGGGTAAAGGAACCCTTGATTTTTCGGAACTGGATATTGATGGTTTCCCGACAATCGAAGAACTGATAAAACACTATGGGAAACATTCGACACCTGACTTAAGCAATATAGCTTGGTACGGCGTCCTAGGCTGCTTCAAACGAACTGTAATTCTTGAAGGTACCTATGTGAGATATTGCGCTGGAAAAGCGCCAAAAGATGTGGCTGAGATGCTCCATGAAACCACCTTTAGGTTATTAGAACGGGCTCACCAGTTGATTGCGCAGGTTGCAGTTAAACCTTGAAATCTAGTTACTAAAACAGACTAGGTGACAGCAGCTTCTGGTGGCGGATAGCCGCCAAAAGCGTTGCCAATTTGAGCTCAGTTAAAGGCCTATCAACTCTTTTAGACTGATGTTGGAATACAATGGAGTTTAGCAAAGTCATACACTTGTTTACCCACTAAATTCAGTTGCATCTGGACATTTTCGTCGTCCACTTTGCCATCTTTAAACATGCCCGATACAGCGCGTATACCTGCACCAAACGGCGTTGGCCAGCCACGCAATGCATGCACGATAGAGCGCATAGACCCCAATGTTGAGCCAATTGCTTGCCATCCATAAGCTGTCACCACTATGCCAACGGGAACGCCATCCATGTACACCCGAGAATCCTTGGATGTTTCCTCAAAATAATCGATGGCATTTTTCATCAAGCCAGAAATCGAACCATGATAACTAGGCGTAGCCAAAATGATGCCATCGGCTTCACGAATTTTTGCCACTAACTCACGGGCTTCAGGCGAAGATTCAAGAGCACCATATGAATAATGGGGCAGCGCGGATAGAAATGCACCATCAAAATGGGTTACGGATGCGCCTTCAGATTCTGCAGATTGTAATGCTATTTTCATTGCATTTTCGGTGGATGAACCTGGCGAAGTCGTGCCGCCGATTCCCACAATAGAGATACCTTTAGTCATTCATTTTTCCTCAGCTTGCATGTGCATAGCACTTATTCTTGGTTGCCATTTATATTGGTTACTATTCTTAATTTTTTGTCAGCAATGGCTACCTTTTCGCGAATTAACGGAATAAGACCTTTGCCAAGTAGTCGAACGTCACTCAAGGTTTCAAATCCGTTGATAAGGAACCTGTCAACGCCAACCTCGTAGTATGCCATCAATGAGTCAGAGACCTGTTCAGCAGTCCCCACCAAGGCCATTGCGTGTAAACGACCTTCCGTTGCTTTGGTAATCCCAGTCCACAATCTTTCATCTAAGCAGTCACCTTGCTCAGCTATGGCTAACATTTGTTTCGCACCTTGGTCATCAGGGCCTTTATCACGGCCAATTTTGGTGCCTGAAGATTGTATTTTAGTGACCACATCAAGCACATGCTGGGCTTTTTCCCACGCTTCTTCTTCAGTTTCACCAATAATCACGCGAATCGACATTGAGATCCCCGGGTTACGACCGTGCACTGCTGCAGCAGATTTAAATCCATCAATCACTTTTGCTGTCTGCTCAACGGTACCTGGACCGATTGCATATACGTCAGCGCACTCTGCACCCAACTTCACTGCAAGCTCAGATCCCCCACCCCAATAAACCGGAATAGCGGTTTGTTTAGGTTTTATCTTTGAAAAGCCTTGATTAAAACGATACCAATCGCCTTCAAAGTCGGTTGGCCCATCGCTTTGCCAAATTTGTCGTAGCACATCAACATATTCGCGGCTGCGTCTATAACGTTCATCTTTTGTATGGAAATCACCATCACATTGCATTTCAACATCACTTGCACCGGTAATAATATGTACACCGACCCGGCCATTGGAAAGTTGATCTAGCGTAGCGAACATGCGCGCTGCCATGGTCGGTGCAATAAACCCTGGTCGATGAGCGACCATAAACTTAAGCTTGCTAGTGACTGCCGCAATGTGACTGGCAATGGTGATACCATCCGGCCAAGTGGCAGTCTGGCCAATCAACACCCGATCAAAACCGGCCTCTTCATGAGCAATGGCATAATCGCGAATAAAATCCGTATCCAAAACATTATCAACAGGGTGTAATTCTGAAGAGTCTGCATGAAAGTGTAATCCAACAATTTCACATGGCATTTGATAACCTCCAAAGGTCGGAACTTTCAGTTCCTTAATTATTATCAGGACTGATACTTTACTGTTTAAAATTAGGCCTAGAACTTAATCAAGCCGACAGGCAATAGCGCATCGATAGCCCTTGCGATTGTTTCGATCTCTATAACCAAAAATAGATGTGGAATACTAGGCAACCTTTCATTTATCGTAACTTCACAGCTTAATTCAACAAATTCCATATTTATCTTCCTATAGTCCAGTTCCGTTCTTTAAGCACCCTCTCAGCAGCATTGTTATAGAGTTATATCATTAATGTATTGAGGTTCAACCATAACGATTTAATTATAAAATATCTAAATCAATTTATGGATTGCCTATGCATTAAATCTATAACAGAATATACAGCAGTAACCTTAGGTTTTACCGAAACTTGTTTCATGGTCATTTTTACCAAGGAGAGTATATTTTGGACATTCGCCAATTAAGACGTTTTGTAGCAGTTGCTGAACATGGCAGTTTCAATAAAGCGTCCGATATATTAGCGGTTTCGCAACCTTCATTGAGTCGCAGTATCCAACAACTCGAAGACTCACTTGATATAAAACTTTTCGAACGCGGCTCTAAAGGGATTAGTTTAACAGCGAACGGAAGAGAGCTTCTGCCCCACGCCCATATTATAATGACCGAAAGAGACAGAGCATTAGAGACCATTAACTCACTTAGAGGTAGGCGAGAAGAAGTGATCACTATTGGCACCGAACCCATGTTTATAATGCATCGCCTACCACTTGCTTTGTCGCGTTTGGCGGTTAGCGCTCCTCATTTACAAATTAAAGTTGTAGAAAATAATACACACGAATTACTGGAACATGTCCGCGAAGGAAGTATCCGCATGGCGTTTGGTGCCCGACCTCCAAGTATTGACCTGACTGGGCTTACGTTCGAACAACTCTCTGTTGAGGGCGCAAGTGTGCTCATGCGTACCGGCCACCCTTTATTAAAAAAAGCGAAACCGAAGCTAAAAGATATCGTTAATGCTCGCTGGATCGTTCCTGACGATGCAGTTGTTACACAGGGCTGGAAACAAATGTTTCTCGATAATGATTTACCCGTGCCAGAAATAGGTTTGCGCACATCATCCTTGCTGCTAATGAAAGGGTGCTTACTTAATAGTGATTTGATTTCTATGGGAAATCATAGAGAATATGCCGAAGAAATCAATTCTGGACAACTGAAAGAAATGGACTTTGGACAATCAAGTTATACCCGCCCTGCAGGTATATTCTGGCGCTCCGAAGCACGTCTTTCATACAGTGAAAAGTCGGTAATTGCGACTCTTCGTAAAGTCTGCGTTTAGAATTTACGAAGAGTTTCAACTAATCATAATATTTTGAATGATTTACTAAATTGCATGAATTTTATCGATAAAAGTTTTTAAATCTTGACCCGTTTCATCCGGTAACTCTAGCATTGGATAGTGACCCACATCTGGGTAATGAATCACTTCTACTTTAGTATTCTTAAATTCGGCTACCGCACCTGGAACTAAGTCTATGGGCAAAACTGGGTCAATATCTCCCCACTGGAGTAAAATCGGCACTTTAATTTGAGCTGCCTCATCTCCTGCACCTTTAGACCATACCGCCTTCAAATTTGCTTCATAATATTGTTTAACCAGTGCAAACTTACCATCGATATTATTCGTTTCGTAATACCAATCTAATGTTTCTGGTGTAAGCCGAGAGGAAACCCCATAAAGCCACCCCAGTGATGATTTGTAATAAAATTTCGGTAGATAGTTAGGTACCCAATTTTGATTAATATACTGTACTATTTTTACGGTAGCAGGTGGTTCAGAGGTAGGTGGCGATGACAGCGGTAACGTTGACAAAGCAAGTGCTCGAACCTGTTCAGGATGGGATGCAGTATACAGTACTGAAATCGTCGAACCACTGGAGCTTCCCACTAAGGTAAATTTATCTAATCCCTCTTGTGCGACGAATTTTTCTAGTAATTTAACAATACTTGGCATCCCTTGGGATGGTTTAGGATCTGTGGACAAGCCATACGGAGGCCAATCGATACGAATAACACGGTAGTCTGTTTTTAACCGATCTGCCCATTCGTCATAGATTCGCAAGTTCGTCATAGAACTATGTAACATTATAATGACAGGTCCCTGCCCTTCGTCCCGCACGTGCAGCTCAACGTCTTCAACCATAACAAACTTAGATGGCGCTGTTGCATGCTTTTTCTGCACATCTTCAAAGCTAGGGTTCCACCAACCGGCACGCATACTTGCAATAATTCCGACACACACTATCAGTCCAACAGCAAGTACGCTACTTGTCCATTTCAATACACTTTTTATCATCATTAACCCCTAATTATTTTACAGCTATCAACCTGGCAAGTTATGCTTTTTCTGCTTCCATCCCAGCATATTTTTTGACGACTTGTCGTTTAAGTACGAAAGCTAAAATAACCGCAATTACCATAGCCGGCCCAACAACTAAACCAAGTGACACACCCACCATATTGTCTTGTTCAAATACATATTGAGTTAACATGGCAACTAGCATTGGTCCCATTGATGCGCCAATCAAACTAGCCAAAAGAGTATTAACGGAAGTGGCTACACCGCGCATATGGGAAGGCACAATGTCCTGCATAATCACTAACGACATCACGCCAGCCATGGCTAACAGTACACCTGGGAATGAAACTAAAAAGATACTGACGTTAAGACTAGGATTGAAGGCAATAAGCCCGTACCCCACACACAAACAGTATGCGCAAATCATTACATTGAGGCGTTTTACAGGACTCTTACCTGTGAGTTTAGAGGCGAAACCACCAGCTAATGAACCAATACCACCAGCTGCAAACATCACTACGCCCATAATCAAGCCTACTTGTTGAGGCCCTAATTCGAATCGACGTAGAAATAAAGGCACATTCCAAGCTAAACCGGAATATTGAACAATGGCGACCACCATAGTCAGCAAATATAGTGAACCGACAGACTTCCAATTGACTTTGAAGAACTCATAAAACTCCCCCAATCCCGCTAAAGGGTGGGATGATTGACTTCCACCGGTGCGCTCTCTTGGCGGCTCTTTTCCCATTAATAACATTACAATGGCTAACGAACCCGCGATGCCATAAACTATAAATAACATGCGCCAAGCTTCCATATCACCAATCACCGGTAAATGAGCTAAGCCTCCCCCCATTGCCGCTTGTAATAATTGCCCGCCGATAATAAGTGACAGGCTAGCACCAAACAATTGACCAAGAATAATGCCACCGATTAAAAATCCACGATTGCGCTGAGGGGCAATATCGCCAATTAATGAAATGGCTACGGGCCACAGTGCCGCTTCACCAGCACCGACTAACATTCGAAAAATAAACAAGGTTTCAAAACTATTGGCCATACCGCAAGCAATAGTGCCGCCACTCCAGGTAAGAACTGCCATAGCGAGTAGTTTGTTGCGATTTAATCTATCTGCCATTAAGCCTAATGGAATACCGGCAAATGCGTAGAGTAACGAAAAGGAAAAACCTTGCAGCACGCCAATTTGGGTCTCTGTAAGGGATAAATCTGCTCGCAACGGCTCGACCACCATTGAAAGTACCATGCGATCCATAGTGCACAGGGCAGCGGTTAGAATTAACGCCATGATAGTAACGCGGCCACCTAGAGAGTAGAAGGTAGCAAACTTTATCTTATCAGGAACGCTATCCACTAGCGATGGATCGGGCAGAGTGTCAATTGTACTTTCACTAGGCACGTAAAGCCTCCAATGTTTTATAGTTATTATTTGTTAGACGCTACTATTTGTCTGGCAGCCGCCTGAAGTGCAAAATTCATTTTTAACTCAAAAAAGCCCTACCAACTGGGAACTGTTGGCAGAGCAGCGGGAGTCAAAAACTAGAACTTGTAACCTATTTCAACACCAAATTCAGCCGGTCTTTGTGCTGTTGCTTGCAAGCACTGCTGATTACTACCATAAGTTGCTGTATCTGTTTCAACAAAAGCGCAACCAGAAGAAGCACCCGCTAAACCAGCACCAATGGCTCGGTCTTGATTGAAGATGTTTTTACCATAAAGAGCAACTTCTAAGTCATCGCCTGTTAAGCTGATGCGACCATTAAAGGTCCACGCACTTTTAACCGTAACCAAATTGGACAAGTCAGCGTAGAATTCACCACGATATTTGGCATCTAAACGAACAGACAGGCTCATGTTTTTATAAAAATCATCAACATAATATTCACTGCCAATAGTACCGTTCCATTTAGGTATGTTAGTCTGGGTTTTACCATCAAGAGAAACTGGGTCACCCACTTCTCCTTCAAATCCCCAAGCCGAGGTTGCCGACATAACAAAGGGTTCATCATTCACAAATTCATGATCTGCATAACCAAGCGAGCCTGTTAATGTAAAGGCTTCCGTAACTGCGACTCTAGATTCTAACTCAAACCCGTACACTTCTGACTCACCAACGTTATTAACGTAAGTCACTGGAATCAGTTGGTCGCCTATAGGTAGATTAATTGAACTTACCAACTGTTGATTTTCAACGTGTTGATAAAAAGCCGCCATGTTTAGGGTAATAAGACCGTCGTTGAACTCATTTTTAGAACCAAGCTCAAAGTTATCTAACTCTTCTGGATCAGCCACCACAATTAGAGGTTCGCCATTAACCTGAACAAGACTCTGACGAGCACTTTTCACACCAGAAGAATACAAACCGTAGAGCATATTATCTTCAGAGAGTTTATAACTAAGGGTTACACGAGGAGAGAAATCGGTAGAAGAATTACTACCAGCGGTATCAATTGGCGAAGTACAATTTGGGCATGCCATGTAAGTCACTCTTTCGTCTGCAATTCGACCTTCAACACTTAACGTTAGCTGTTCGGTCAAATCATAATCGAAGCCACCAAAAACGGCATAGTTTTCTAGTTTTTCTTTACGAGCCGTACCATCTGGATTTGCGTCGCTAGCGAAAGAGGTGAATTGAGTTTCATCAAATTCATAAAAGTAATAAAGCCCAGCACGCCATCTGAAATCTGAATCGCCAGGCGACAATAACACTAATTGTTGGCTGTAGTTCTCAAAGATTTCACTAGCAGGAATTGTAAATCCAGCAAAAAATCCAAGGTCAATTTCATCAGTACCCACTAAATCACCAAATACTGGATCTTGACCAGGCAAATAAGCACGAGCAGAAAAAGAAAACTCTCTGTCATCTTCACTGTAGTAATACCCAGCACTATAGGTTAACTCATAATCACCAATTTCTTTATTGACAATCAAAGATGCAAAGTAGCGGTCACGAAGAAAACTATCAGCGCCTAAGTTAGCAATTAGGTCTACATCAGGATCGGGTAATACTGAGGGGTAAAATGATCCTGAAGCTCGAGGCAAGGTAACCAAATCTGCACCAGCTTCAACCCACTCTCTAGGATGCTGAATAACAGCAAGTGAACTATGATCTTTATCATGTGAAAACATACCCTTTAACTTAATAGAAAGGGTGTCTGATGGCTTATATAACAAATCTAATGAGGCAATTTGTGAACGTTCTTGACCGATAGAGGTACCATCGTCAGTCGCTTCTGCCACTCCACCATTTTGGAATACACTGCCAGCTACATTTAACCAAAGTTTATCCTCAATCAATGGCATTTCCACAGAACCTTCAAGTAAATAGCTGGTATCTGGACCGCCAGTCACTTGGCCAAGTTTAGCGCGAAAGCTTCCAGTAACAACGTCACTACCTAACTCTTGTGTTATAAAGTTAACGGCACCACTGTATGTTGCACGACCAAAACTCGCAGCTTGCGGGCCCTTGATAACCTCTACGCGTTCTATGCCGTTTAAGCCCAAAGAAGCTAACTGTCCACTAAGAGGAACACCATCAAGGAAAAAAGACACACCTTGATAACGCTCATCAGAGGTATTAGGTGTAAGTCCTCGCATACCAACGGCAGTAGGATCATTACGGTTTGACGCTGATAAGTAAAGATTAGGTACGGCATCTTGCAAGTCACGTAAACCGTTAACTTGACCATTTTTCAAATCATCAGACGATAATACGTTAATCGCAAGGGGAACTTCTTGCAGCGGCTCGACTCGATTTTTTGCTGTTACTACGACTCGTTCAACATCAGCATCTGTTGTATTATCAACATCCTGAGCTGCAGCAGTTGTTGTCAAAACTCCAACACTTGCGAGAGTCAACATCGCTTGAGCAAGTAGCGTTCGTTTAAAGGTTTTAGTTTTTTTCATCAGTTTTCCGCCATCTTTATTGTTTTTAATTAATGATTATTTTCCAATCTCTGAAAAAACGCTCAAACCTTGCCAATACATATATACATATATACATAACTTTATAATGAAATAACAATAAAGCTTACAAGTCGAAGTTACCCTATTACGTAATATTTATCGGTACAGACAAGGCAAGAAACTTGCGAACGAGAAACAACTAATGTTGTTGCTACATGCTCTCATTCATTTTTCAATTTGTTTTGCACAACAATAAAACAATTGAAACTATCCATTTGGTTTAAGGCTAATCTGGACTAAATGCCTTGGCATATTCGGTTAAAAATTGCCTAACAGAACGCGGCTCACGACCGAGCAAGATTTGTATTACTTGAGTCGTGTGCTGGGTACTACCATCCGCCAAACCTTTTAACTCTTCACATACCGCAGACACTCGCCATGCATCTGGAATGAATTTTTCTAGAATCCCTCGATAATCTGCCAATGGCTGATCAACGTAACTAATTTTGCGTCCAAGCACTTCAGTAAAGATATGCGCAATTTCTTCAAACGAGAGTAGTTCTGGCCCAGTCAAATCATAGCTTTTGTTTTCGTGACCATCTTCAGTGAGTACTTTGGCAACTACTTCAGCGACATCTCGGGCATCAGTGGCAGCAACTTTACCCAGCCCCATTGGAAATGTAAGCGCATCACGAGCTCGAATTGCCGGCGCACAGGTAAGTAACATTTGCGCAAAAAAAGTGGGGCGTATCATTACCCAATTTAAACCGCAGGACTTTAGATAGGCTTCCGAGGCAAGATGCATTTTTGGTATGGGTTTAGTGGTACCTTCCACAGATTCTAAAGAAGATTGCTTAACAAATAGCGAAACTTTAGCCTCTACCGCGGCATCAATAACATTCTTTTCCAAGGTTAATTGATCTTGACCATTTGGCAGTAATAAGAAGACTTTTGTCACCTTGTCCATAGCTTTATGGACAAGGTCTTTACTAGAAACATCGCCAATAATCACATCTACGCCCGCATCCCTGAGTGCCCTTGCTTTTTCTTCACTGCGAACAAGTGCCCGAACTGAACAGTTTTTGTCGAGTAAGTTTTTAACAACATTACTACCTGTTTTGCCAGTGGCGCCGATTACCAAAATCATATTTGAATCCATATATTTACAATTAATTCAGTCGCTCAAGTTTGATTAAGCGACGATTAGAATTATTAACTAAAAGTGCTCACAATAATTGCAGCTATGCGCTTTTATTCTGTGCCATTGCTTGAGCAATTTTTTCACGTAACTCGGGTACTAAAGTACTTCCAATTTTTGCCGCATCTGTATCCTGATCCGGTGCACGAAGTAAAAATCGAGTGACACCTAAGCGTCTGTATTCCATAAGGCTATCCGCAATTTGTTCTGCGCTGCCAACCAACACACTGTTATTACCGCGACCTTGGTAAGCTTTATTCAGGCCTGTCCATAAACAGCGGTCTAATCTATCGCCTTCTTTGGATTGGTCCATCATTCGCCGAAAAGCACCTGCCGCTGGCTTATCACCAATTTTTTCATGCTTGGCCAATATAGCGCCGTTACCATTAGCCACTTGAAGTTCGACTTTTTCATACAACATCTGCGCTTTAGCCCAAGCATCTTCTTCGGTATCTCCAACGATAATTACCATCGTCATCAGTACTTTTATTTCACGCCCATACTTTTCTGCGGCTGCATAGGCTTTGTTTGCTAACATTCCTGCACGTTCGAACGTATCGCCTCCTAGGGCGTAAACATCTGCCACTTTGCCACATAGATCGATGGCCAAATCAGATGTACCGGCCCAATAAACAGGAACCGCTCCACTAGCAGGTTTAACCATGGCGTAAGCACCACGGAATTTATAAAATTCGCCATCAAAATCGAAAGGTTCTGGTGAAGACCACATTTTGCGCATAACTTCTACGTACTCTGCTGCGATGTGGTAACGCTCTTCTTTAGTATTGAATAGTCCGTCTGCTTGTACTTCCCTATCATCTGCTCCTGCGATAATGTGGACGGCTGCTCTGCCACCACTTAACCTATCTAAGGTCGCTAGGTTGCGTGCCGCAGCGGTAGGGGGAATAACACCGGGTCGGTGGGCAAGTAGAAAGCCAAGTGAGGAGGTCACAGCGGATAGATATGCACCAATTGAAAAACTCTCTGGCATAACCGCGGCATTGGCAATGAGCACTCTGTCATATCCTGCACTTTCTTGTGATGTTGCAGACTTGCGTATATGTTCTGCATCGAAATCTAACTGAGAAGGCGGATCACCAACCCCACCAGGATGATGATTAACAAGACCGATAATTTCTAGGTCATCTGAAGTTCCAAAATTCATGGTAATTCCTGTGAATTAGTATCTTTTCGTTGATTTGATACTAGGCCTTATAAGATAGTTTTCCTAAATGAATTTACGCATACGCTATACACATTCTGTATAGCTAAATACGCAATTTTCTTAGCTTTTAAAACTGAGTAATTCAATAATATCTAGTATTTTCAAAAGGTTAAAAATTTAAAACAATTAAAATTAGCGTTTTGAGGGGTGTTTATCCAGTGTTCAACTGTGTCGATTTTCAGCCTGTTTTCGCAAAATAAATGTTATATAGACATAATATAAATACAAATTAAATTGCTTTTTTTAAAATTAGTTGAGGGCTGAAAAAAAGATTGGGAATTAGCAAAGAGAAGGCAAGTTGCCAAGGGTGTATTTGAAGCATCAACTCAGAATCAGGTTGAAAGGGAGTAAATAATAGGCTGTTTTGATCTGACCAGGGTAAAGTATGAAATGAATAAGATGCTGACAGTTAATTGATATTAACTGAAAGCATCAACCTAAATGGCTACTGCTTATTTTTTTTCACGAAAGCAGCGAAACCAGCAGCCATTTCATCCAATACTTTTTCTACATGAGGTTGTTTTTTAATTGCTTCCCACCAAGCTTTCACTCTGGGATATTGCATTAATATATCTGGTTGATCATAGGCAGGAGCTAGCGTGGTGGCATACCAAAGGTTAGTGGCTAACGCAAAATCACCAATATCATATGCATCCGACGTATGGATGGCCATCCAACGATCTAGCTTTTCCAGCTCAGTACAAAGAGGCTGTGTAAAGGTACTTTTGTCGGGGTGAGCATCTTTCTCCGCCATGTTTTTAAATAGCGGAAATAAAGATGGTCCAAAGTGAGAATTTGCAAAACTAACCGTTGCTCTCGTCATGGCTAGTTTTGAAGAAGACTTGGGACGGCATGGATTTTCAGGAAACTCGTCCTCTAAATACTCAGCGATAGCCGTTGCCTCAGGGATTAATTCAGTTTCAGAAATCTCAAGTATAGGCACCTTCCCCATAGGATAAGCGTCTTTAAACTCAGTTGTTTTTAACGGAATTTCTGGCGGCAATATGTCGATATTAAGTTGTTTGCTATAAATTTGCATTCGCACTCTAGCAGAATAAGGTGAGTGAGGTAGGCTATATAATTTCATATGTTGTTAGCTTCCTAGATGGTGAGAGGATTAAAACATTTTCGCTCAATTAGTTATTTGCGAAGTAATACATAAGTCTTTATCAACTTCCGTTGTTTCAACATCGGCTCATCTAACAAGCTTGATGTCAGAATACATAAACACGTCAGTTCCTAAACAGCTGAACTTTACATCACAATGATATAATATTATGCTAACATCTCTTTTAGAGCTAGTGGCAATTTGTTTATTATATCTTCCCACACATATCCCTTAGGGTGACAAAACAGCTTTGAGCATCAGAATTTCAACAATAATATTGATAATGGAAATTTCACCATGACCGCACATGAACTGCTTTTACTGATACATATTTTGCTGTTTTGTTATTGGCTAGGCGGTGACATTGGCGTGTTTTATTCCAGTAATATAGTGGTGGATGAAAAAGCCAGCCGCGAAGCGAGAATAGTCGCAGGTAAAATAATGGTTGCATGTGATTTAGTGCCTAAACTATGCATGACCTTAATGTTAACTACAGGTGGCTTGTTAACGACATTTTTTAATGTCGAACATCCAGTGTGGCAACTGGCAGCCATTGTGTTACTCGGACCTTTTTGGCTTGCCTTAGTCTTATTGCAACATTACAAACATCATGCTTCTTATATTAATCAACTAGTAAAATTTGATTTTATGTTTCGCTGCGCCTTGATAGTCATCGGTTTAATATCTGTCTCTTATGCCCTAATTAATGGCAACTTAATGGGTAATACTTGGATAGCGGCTAAACTTTGCATATTTTATTTGCTGGTATTTTGTGGGCTTATGATTCGGCTCGCATTAAAAGACTTCGGCCCAGCGTATTCTAACCTTATTCAGGATATACATACGGCCTACGACAACAAAGCGATGCTAAAAGCCATGAACAAGGCTAAACCATGGGTATATACCATTTGGGCCGGTTTGATTGGTGCAGCAGCAATAGGCATAGCAAAACCGCTGCTTTAATACAGCATATACCTACTATTTCACTTCACATCCTAAGCTAAATTTACCCAGCGAAAAAGTCGGATACTTCTCCCGACTCACCTCTTCTTTTCTAAAACACTATTTTGACTCGCTAAACTTGGGTTGCGAGTGTTGGGTTGAAAAGCGCAAATTACGGGGAGCTAGATTCTATTTTGTCAGCATGACAATTATCAAAGACGGAATTTAACATGGAGGGTACTCTGGCTATACCGTCAATTTCGAATCCAGAATATTTACGTACTGTTAAGAATTGAACTGATAACTAACACCTTGGCTAAGATTCCACAACAGGTCCTACTCTTACAGGTAATAGGTTAAAGCATGACAAATATACTTCAGACAAAAGATCAGCAAGACTCCCTTGCACCAACAATCAAAAATAAACTTTGTGAAATTGTTGGAGCCGCTCAGTGTTTAACGGGTACTGCAAGCGCCGCTTTTTACACCGATGTTTATCGTCAGCTTGAAGTTCCTGATGCAGTAGTTCGCCCTTCTACAGTTGAACAATTACAACAATTGGTCGCCTTTACCCATGAGCAAGGCATTCGTGTAACCATTAGAGGCGGGGGAGCATCCTATACTGACGGTTACTTGCCGCCAATAAAGGGTGTCGTAATCATAGATCTAAGCTTGTTGAACAAGATTGTAGAAATCAACGAGATGGATGGCTTTGTCACGGTAGAAGCCGGCGTCACTTGGGCTGCATTAAAAGAAGAACTGGGAAAACGTAATCTCAGAACCCCGTTTTGGGGGCCATTTTCGGGAATGAAAGCGACTGTCGGAGGCTCTGTATCACAAAACACCATCAGCCATGGCTCTGGCTTATATGGAATTTCAGCGCAATCTGTACAGTCCGTGGACATTGTTTTAGGAGATGGCTCCTTATTACAGACTGGCTCAGCAAGTACAGGTGCAAGTCCCTTTATGCGTCATTTTGGCCCTGATTTAACTGGGCTTTTTACCGGAGATTGTGGCGCGCTGGGAATAAAAGCTCGCATTACACTCCCGCTGATTAAGTGTCGTCCTGCCCACCGCGTTATTTCCTTTGCTTTTCCAGATTTTAATAGCATGCATGAATCCATGCGCCGAATTAGCTTAGAACGATTAGAAGATACCCACTTTGCTTTAGATGGCGCATTGTCTCAAGGGCAAATTGCGCGTCAGGATAGTGCGGGGCAAACCATGAAAATAGCCTTATCCATTCTGACGAGCTCTCCATCCTACTTAGCCGGCATTAAGCAACTAATTAAATCTGCATTTTCAGCTCGCAAAGTGATTAGCTCCTCACCTTACATGACTCACTATATTGTTGAAGGCACCCATGATGCTGAAGTAAAAAGTCGACTGCACCGCATCCGAGAGCTGACCTCTGATTTGGGTTCTGAAATACCCGCGACAGTTCCAGCCATAGTACGCGGTATGCCCTTCGCACCTTTTTTCAATACGTTAGGCCCAGCGGGTGAACGTTGGGTACCTTTACACGCTATTATTCCCCACTCGAAGGTCGCTAAATTTCATCAAGAGCTTGAGCAATTCTATGGGCAACGCTCAGCTGATATGCAACGCTTAGGTATTTGGCATGGCGGCATGTTTGCCACTGTCGCCTCTTCAGGTTTTTTATATGAAATAGCATTATATTGGCCAGACGAAATCACGGCTTATCATCGGAAGGTTGTACCCCAAGACTATCTAGCCAATTTACCGAAGCATCCAGCTAACCTAGAAGCAAGGGAGTATATCCAGCAATTAAAAGAGGACATTGTCGCGCTTTATATTAAACACGACGGCACCAACTTCCAGCTCGGCAAAGCTTATCCCTATGCATCAAGGGTCTCTCCGCAAACATTAAATCTGATAAAAAATATAAAACAAGTAACAGATCCGAAGAATAAACTTTCGCCTGGTACTTTAGGTATTTAATCAGTGTTTATATTCTAAAGAGTAAAAGATGATGACTAATACAAATTGCAAAATATCCCGCCAGTATGCATTAATTGGGGAACGACAAGTGCACTATCGGTATGCAGGTAATGGACCGCTAATTGTATTAATCCATCAATCTCCGAATAACAGCAAAGAGTTAATTCCGCTTATCGAATATTTAGCTCCAAACTTCACCGTAGTTGCACCAGACACACCGGGATACGGGCAGTCGGACCCACTATGCTATAAAGGTGAACAGCCGTCGATAGATAATTTTGTTGATGCCTTGGTGAACTTTTTTGAGGTCTTAAATTTGCACAAGCCGGTGTTATACGGCAGCCATACAGGTGCAATAATAGGCGTGCGTTTAGCCGCTCGCTATCCGCAAAAGCTCGCAGCCTTAGTGGCAAACGGTGTGCTTATAAACAGCGCCGATGAACGTAAAGATTTGTGCGACCACTACTTCCCTCCTTATGTCACGAAATGGGACGGTACACATTTAACCTCTTTATGGTCAAGACTACGGGATCAACACAGCTTTTTTCCTTGGTATGTACGTGCCTCAAAGAACATTAACTACTGGCCTGCTACAGATACAGAAATAGACGCTAACTTGCTGAATTATTTAGAAGCCGGTAACGATTACCGGTTGGCTTATAGGGCAGCTGTAGATTATGCCATTGTTGATGATTTAGTGAGACTATCGATTCCCAGTTTATTATTAGCCGCTAAGGCAGATACCTTATCTCGCTATGTTGAACATTATCCCCCTTTACCAAATGGTGTTGTCACCCAAATTGTCCCTGATTTCAATGATATTCCCGAGGCAATGGCAAATTATGCGCAACAACAACATTTCCCAACATCTGGAGCGTTTAACTGCCAACCGCTACTAAAAACTATTGGTCTCAGTAAACGCTTTCTAGCTACCCCAAATGGAGTTTTTCATATACTGCTAAACCATTGCAGCCCCCAAAATGCCAATCCCACCCCCTTGTTGGTATTACATGAAATTGGTTTTAATAATGAAACCTTGCATAACTTATTAATGACAATGGCCGAACATAGAAAGGTAATAGCGCCAGATTTACCCGGGCATGGTGAAAGTGATTGGCCAGACGTCACTAGCCCCGCTGATATGGCAGTAGCGCTTGCTGAACTGATCACCACAATGAACATAGAGCAAATTGATGTTCTTGCCATTGCTAACGCCAGTGCATGCGCGTTAGCGCTTAAAACGCAGTTTCCAGAATTAATAGATAAAGTCACTTTTTGTAACCCACAATGCGTCGATTCAGCTTCACCTATTGCTATCAAAATACCTGATTTAAATGTGGATTCAGCCGGATCTCATTTAACCCGAGCGTGGCACTATTTGCGCGATCGTCGCTTATATTATCCTTGGTATAAACGAACTCAAGACAGTCAAATTCAGCATGCTCAAATACCCGATGCGAATACTTTACAAGTCGAATTATTAGGCTTACTAAAAGCTCGCAAATGTATAGAAACTTGTCTAAAACTCGCTTCTCAATTCAATGCCGAAGATTATATTCACTGTCCAGATTCCCAGGTTGCTTTTACCAACACCGCTCCTTGTCGAATACTATTTTGTGATTATATTCCACTTGCAGATGAAATGTATCGTTGGCCACAACTGTTAAAAGCTGAGTAGCGGGAGAGACTACCCACAGAGTAAATCCATACATAAGAACAGACCACGAATTAGATAGCCTCAGGCTCTTCTAATTCGATGAGTTCGTACCAATTTTCAATTTTCTGCCACTTCATTTTTAGAAAAATATAATCACCTTCTTTAACCCAAACGTATGCGGGGGGCCAATCGGGTTGCCAGCGCAAAGCGTATTTTCGCGCATCAAAGGTACCAGCAGTAACAGTGAGTTCTTCATTGCCTAAATAAGCCACTTCAATGGTTACTGGCGTCGCAATTAATCCTTGATCACCATTTTCAGATATAGAATTGGTTAAGCCTTGAACAGGTACATATTCGCCGGGCATAGACGTATCTACCTGTGTCGTGACTAAAGCATCTCCTTGTAAAGGATGTAAGCCTAAATAGGTGTAGGCCGGTTGATTATCAAATTTTTGCGAAACTCGACCTAACCCACCAATTTCACTTTCAACAACCACATTATCTTTATGGAAAGAGAACCAGTTAGCCGCAACAACCTTCCCTGCCGAAGTTAGGCGACAGAACCCATCAATGGGTAGCCAATATTGATTAAGAGACATTGTGACATCTCGCAATAGTGCTAGGTCATCCATTTCGCAAAATGCGCGAAATGAATAACCATGAGCATGACGAACAAGATTAAAACGCTCTTGCCCTAACAGAACCTTATCAGCACTCCAATAGGCTATACGTCCACTTATATATTTTTGTAACGCGGGCTTGAGGTCAGTTTGCATCATTTAAAAATCTATCTCTGGTGAATCCAAATTTTGAAACTCAGGGCTTCGCTCAACCAAATTAAGTAAAGTACCATCGGCATCTCTAATGCATATTTCACGCTGAGATATATGTCCCATTTCAAGCAGTTCAGGCTCGGGCACCCAAGCCGCTCCTAGCGCCTTCAATTTTGGTAAAACATCATCCAAAGAAGACACGTAAAAAACCAATGCGACCTCACCAATGCGTGCTGCCCCAGTCGCGATTTGAAGCTGTTCAGCCTGATGCTCCTTTGATAATTGGAACAGACCAAGCATGCCGAAATTCGGGCCTGCAACTTTGAGAATATTGATTGGATAAGGATGATGCTGCTCGAAGCCCAATACTGCACTGGCGGAAGGATGGTCAAGTTCACCTTGATAATAACGTTCAGACAAGCCTAAAGCTCGGTAGAACTGAGTCGCGATTTGCAAGTCACGAACAAAGATGCTCGCACGTATTAACGCAGAAACATTGGGGTTTGGCATAAACGAATATCTCGTAAAACTGGATACTCACACTCTACGACAATTGTGCAAAAGGTCTCCATGATATTAATCAATCCCTGTATACAATTTACTTGCCGGTAAATCTGTCTCACACGTCCAATTTTCCCAGTGACCAGTATTATTTCTCTAACAAATACACAATTGAACAAAATCGATGATTAAAAAACAGAGTACCTTAAATCAAAAATGATAAGCTTACCCATGACATTTATCATAGTGAATAGAAATTGTTCGTTATAAATTAGTCCTATGTTGAAACTTTCACTCCGTGTTTAAAGCATATTCAACTTTGAATGACTGGCAAACTCCTTGTGATTGGACGCGACTTTCCTGACCTCATCGACATGGAAACTAGCAAACAAGACTAATTTGAGCGGATGAGTAGGTAACGATGCAAAACATGATTAAAAGTACGATCAAAAATATTAATATTTTAGCTGCCACAGAACAATTTTTGGAACAACCTCACAAATTATTAATTGATGGAAAATGGGTTGATGGTATTGAAGGTAAAACCATTGAAACCAGAGATCCAGCCACCAATAAAGTTATCGCTCAAGTTTCCATTGGTGGCAAAAAGGACATTGACGAGGCGGTGATTGCTGCACGCAACGCGCTTGAAGGTCCTTGGTCTAAATTAACTAATTTTGAACGTGCTAAGTTGCTTTCACGAATAGCAAGATTGGTTGAATCCAACACTGATTTGTTGACTGAAATTGAAGTGTTAGACAATGGGATGCCAACCAATATTGCGCGACTAACGATTCATAATATAGCAGAGATGTTTGACTATTACGGCGCAGCCGCACAACGGATTGAAGGTACAACGACGCCTCCTCCGCGGCATATAACCGACCATGCAGAGGCCCTTACCTATACGTTGCGAGAACCAATAGGTGTTGCCGGATTAATTGTACCTTGGAATGTACCAGCGTTTACTGCCGTACTAAAACTTGCTCCAGCACTTGCTGCCGGTTGTACCGTGGTAATGAAACCATCAGAAGAAACCCCTTTGTCCGCATTATTAATTGGTCAGCTTTGTTTAGAGGCGGGGATCCCAGCAGGTGTAGTAAACATTGTAAATGGTTATGGCAGCGAAGTGGGGGCAGCTATTTCCCATCATACCGATGTGGATACGGTTTCTTTTACTGGTTCCACGAAAATCGGTCGAGAAGTGATCAATGCAGCTACAAGCAACCTGAAGAAAGTGTCCCTTGAACTGGGAGGCAAATCCCCTGTGGTAATCATGCCTGATGCAGATCTCGAACTGGCGACTAAAGGCATAGCAATGGCGACATTTTTCCTGCAAGGTCAAAATCGCAAGGCCGGAACTCGTATCTTCATTCATGACTCTGTTCATGATGAATTAATCGAACGAGTTAAGTTATTCACGGAGCAATTGGTAATAGGGCACGGTATCAATCCAGCGACAACCTTGGGTCCACTTATTTCTGAAAAGCAGTGTGATCAGGTGATGAAATATATTGAAGCGGGTTTAAATGAAGGGGCAACGCTGCTTGCCGGAGGAAAAAGACTCGAAGGCGATGGACACTTTGTGGAACCAACAATTTTCATCGATTGCAGACCCGATATGAGCATAGTACAAGACGAAATATTCGGCCCGGTCATGACTGTTCAACGTTTTTCCACTCTGGACTTAGACGAGATTGCTCGATTGGCAAATGACACTATTTACGGCTTATCAGGTAGCGTCTGGACACAAAACCTATCTACTGCCCATTCACTAGTTGCGCGCATACGAGCAGGTCATGTTTCAATTAATTGTCATGGCGCAGTCGGTACAAATATTCCTTCAGGTGGTTATGGACAATCAGGATGGGGACGTGAATTTGGTCAAGAGGGTCTAGATGCGTTTTTAGAAACTAAGGCAGTTACCGCCCAACTGGGTAAATATTAATTAACCTAGGCATCAACTTTACAAGTTTGACCTATTTTCACAAAGATTGAATGGTTTATTGCTACAACTTTTAACAAGGAATCTTAGGAAAAAAGGAGTTTAGATATAGTCAAAAATAAGTTCTACATGGTGATGTGGCTTATTTGCTTGTCAAATAATAGAGAGACTCAACAATGGTGCAATTAAGTAGTCCGTACAAGAGTATTAGTTTTGGAGACGACTGTTTATTATTCAAGCAAATGAGCAAGTGCGAGTTGGATCGTTTATCTAAAAGCGCAAGGTTGAGAGTGCTTACCAAACAACAGTATCTTTTTACCCAGCATGCTCCTTCTGACAGATTATATAATATTGTCTCTGGTGTTGGCATTATGGAAAAGGTATCCGAAAATGGACGTCGCCAAATATTTACATTTGTTTATCCTGGCGATTTGATTGGATTATCTAACACTGAGAAATATAGTTATGGGGTGAAGAGTCTTAGCAATTTAACTGTTTATGAATTCAAACGCCAAAACCTGTTAGCACTCGCAGAAGAACTCCCTACCTTAGGTGCGAATTTAAGAGAAATCCGTTCTGACGTCACGACACACACCTTCGAACATGTCTACCTTTTGGGCCAACTAAAAGCATACGAGCGTGTTTGCTTTATGTTAATTCAATTGCTTAATCGTCTGCCTGGAGCCAAACCTGATAAAATAGATTTGCCCATGACACGTACAGATATAGCCGATTATTTAGGACTTACAGTAGAAACGGTGAGTCGTACATTTAGCCAACTTAAACGGGATGGACTGATTTCAATCACGTCAAATAATACAATTAGTATTCTCAACCTTGAATCAATAGAAGACTTAGCGAGTACAGCGTAATTTCCCCTTCTTATAAACTCAACTAAATTGCCCTCCTTTCCATCGTTGACGATATTTTTTTAGACCCTTTGATTTGTATACTAAAACGAATCAATTGAATCCTGAAGTTACCCTATTATTAGAGATCATTCATTGCGCAACTCGAACACATTTTCACCTAAACAAATCAACCACAGTGATGCAGGTGCGATATTGGCAGCCAGATTAAATATGCTGGCACATAGTTGTTTTGTGTAGGTTTTGCAGGTAGATAACAGATTGAATTCAGCGATTACTCTATTTATGATGTTCGCTAACTCAACATTGCTTATTAACCTAATACATCCTAACGTTCATGAAACCTAAAAAACCTACGATAATGGGAATGGCTGAATTCTCGCCTTCTGCGAGATGCCCCAATTGCCAATTGATTATGTATCTAGGAAATAGGTGCCCTCATTGTAATCATCTGTTAAACCATGTTGAGCAACAAGCCCAAAGAAACTTTTGGATAAAAGCACGAAACAATGGATATAAGAAAGGAATCGTCTTTTTCGGGTTATTTTTCTTAGTTTTTTATCTTATATTCAGTGCCTAGCCTAACTGCAATTAACAAATTCAGTTTACGACAGTTTTTTTGGGGGATTTGCATCAACTCAACCGCTTAAAACTTGTTCATTAATAACTTGTTACAGATAGTTACACCCTTAACTCATTGTAAATATTGAAGTTAATAAATAATCAATGCACTTTTTGATATTTGTTAAGGAACTGGAATATTTCTCCTTCTAATCTACTGTTACCGAAATAGGCATATCGTTGTTCCGATTAAGAATGAGCTCAATAGCATAGAATTAACTCGGAATAGGTCATGTATCAACGTAAAAATAGTAGAAAGAGAGAATAAAATGAATCCCCAAAATAAAGATACTGAAAATTCTGACCGCAGAAACTTCCTGGTTAATTCTAGTAAATTATTAATCGGTGGCGGAGTCGCAGCGTCAGGCACTTTGGCATTAGCTGGTTGTGCAACGGAAAGTAGTACATCAGCATCCAAAGCGACAGAAGTCTTGCGTTACAATGACCCAGAGTGGAACCGTGATGCCATGGCTCGTTTACAAGGCGATCTTGATTTCGGTAAGCAAAAATTTGGTTACTTGTCAACGGTATTCCAAAACTGACCCACTAAACTGCTAAATTCGGTAAAGTAAAATTGACCCACCCTTAGCGGTTTTAGTTTAATTAGTCTCTGTGATTACAGGAACGATCCCTGCTGTTTTCTT
>NZ_BAAGTF010000023.1:0-21594 GCF_054782055.1 Aliiglaciecola aliphaticivorans | reverse complement strand
CCAACCTGAGGCGAGCTTATTTTGGCGTTGAAGGTAATCGGGTCGGTGTAGTCAGGTACTTCATCGATACCGTTGGACTCCATCAATTTGTCTAAACGAGCTTGTTCGTTGTCTACCGCCTTAGCGCAATCCTCGATCAACTGGCTAATGATCTGTTCCACTTCATCAATTTCGTTCTCATCGCCGATGATGCGCAGGATGACATCGATTCCGTAAAGCGCACTGACCGTCCGTCTAAAAACACGGTCAACGACACGTTGCGCCTGTAAGCTATTAATTGTGAATGATTGTTCAAAGATGGGTTTTGAGTAATTGGGTCTTGCTTGGGCCATAAGTTTGCTCCTGATATGACAATAATCAGTCCCTAGCCTAATCCTCTGTGCGGTAATGGCCTTTCAGCTAGGTGGAAGAATTGAGCATCTTTCTAACTATCCTGTCTGGATAAGACGGTTACACTGACTATCAAATATTGCTGATCTGTTTCAGTGATATCTGCGCCTGAGAGCATGAGCTCAAAGGAAGCCCGCCGCTGAGTTTTCTCAGTGGTACTAAGAGGTAGCTAGCCTCCTTAAACAAATAGCCTGCATGTTTTTACATGCGCAACCATGCGTTCCTTACGGTTCGCCTTTTCACCACCCAACTGGGGGAGTTTTCCCCAGTTGGGGTGACTCCTTCACAACCAAATTAAGGAGTCACCAATGGAATATATCTTCGGATTTATTATCCAAATCGCAGGCATTATGTTGCTTGCAAAACTGAGCTGGTCGCTTTTGCGATTACTTGCTCGTCAAACCGTGCGCCCGTTTCGATTTGTACTTACTCAAATCAAGCGATTGCTCACACCAACATCAAAACGTCGTCCAATGGCAGTGCCTAAAGCTCCTGGTATGCCCCGTTTGACATCTGCGTTTTACAAAGAGCCACATCAGTACGACATGGCTTTACTCGAAATACCAACCTATCTGCGTCGTCAGTCTTCTTTGCCCAGTCGGGTAGAAGCAACTGTGTGCACAGAGTTCAACTAAGACGAGGAGAACATCATGAAAAACCAAGTAACACTCATAGGCTACGTTGGCTCTGAGCCAGAGACGCGAGCCTATCCATCAGGTGATTTAGTGACCAGCATTTCACTGGCCACTTCTGAGAAATGGCGCGACCGTCAATCCAATGAGCTCAAAGAGCATACGGAATGGCATCGGGTCGTTTTTCGAGATCGTGGTGGATTTAAGTTAGGGCTAAGAGCAAAAGATTTGATCCAAAAAGGAGCGAAGCTTTTTGTTCAAGGGCCTCAGCGCACGCGCTCATGGGAGAAAGATGGCATTAAGCATCGATTGACCGAAGTGGACGCGGACGAGTTTCTGCTTCTTGATAGTGTGAACAAAGCATCTGAGCCATCACCGGCGGATGATGCGAGCTCCCAAGCTAATTGGGCACAAACTTATCCTGAACCAGATTTTTAACCGAGCGATAACGCTTTAACCCAGCCGGGAGTACTTTCCCGTCAGGGGCAGACTCCCACTTTGATTGTCGGAGTCCATAATGGAAAAACCAAAGCTAATCCAACGCTTTGCTGAGCGCTTTAGTGTCGATCCAAACAAGTTGTTCGATACCCTAAAAGCAACAGCATTCAAGCAACGTGACGGTAGTGCACCGACCAATGAGCAGATGATGGCGCTCTTGGTGGTTGCAGATCAGTACGGTTTGAACCCTTTCACCAAAGAGATTTTTGCGTTCCCTGATAAACAAGCTGGGATTATCCCAGTGGTAGGTGTCGATGGATGGTCTCGCATCATCAATCAACACGACCAGTTTGATGGCATGGAGTTCAAGACTTCAGAAAACAAAGTCTCCCTAGATGGCGCGAAAGAATGTCCGGAATGGATGGAATGCATCATCTACCGGCGCGACCGTTCGCACCCAGTCAAAATCACTGAGTATCTGGATGAAGTCTATCGACCGCCTTTTGAAGGTAACGGCAAAAATGGCCCTTACCGGGTAGATGGTCCATGGCAGACGCACACTAAGCGAATGCTAAGACATAAATCCATGATCCAGTGTTCCCGCATTGCGTTTGGCTTTGTGGGAATTTTCGATCAAGACGAAGCAGAGCGAATTATCGAAGGCCAAGCAACACACGTTGTTGAGCCATCGGTGATTCCACCCGAGCAAGTTGATGATCGAACCCGAGGGCTTGTTTACAAGCTTATCGAGCGGGCGGAAGCTTCAAACGCTTGGAATAGTGCATTGGAATATGCCAATGAACATTTTCAAGGTGTTGAGCTGACGTTTGCGAAACAAGAAATCTTTAGTGCACAGCAACAAGCAGCCAAAGCGCTCACACAGCCTTTAGCTTCTTAGCGCCACGCATTCATTTTACTAACCCTGGCGGGATTATTCCCCCGTCAGGGGGAAGGTCTCGTCTTTTTTTTGGAGATCTTCCATGACTAAATCAGCCTCACTTTTTCGCTTGGTATTGGTTGTTGCCCTTGTCTTAGGTTCGATTCAAGCCGGTATAGCGGCAATTGATTCGGTTCAAGCAAGTGTTGTTCAGCACCAAACAGCGTTAGCACAAGCTGCAAAGTAACCACTTAACCCTGAAGGGGAGTTCTCTCCTTCGGGGGAGTCTCCCCTCAAAGGAGACAATATGAAGGTTATCGACCTATCACAACGTACTCCTGCATGGCACCAGTGGCGCATTGCAGGGGTTACGGCATCTGAAGCCCCAATTATTATGGGGCGTTCACCCTACAAAACACCGTGGCGATTATGGGCAGAAAAAACTGGATTCGTATTACCGGAAGACCTGTCGAATAATCCAAATGTGCTTCGCGGTATACGGTTGGAGCCTCAAGCAAGGCGAGCATTTGAGAATGCGCATAATGACTTTCTTCTGCCGTTATGTGCAGAAGCCGATCATAACGCAATCTTTCGAGCCAGCTTTGATGGCATCAACGATGCGGGCGAACCCGTTGAACTGAAATGTCCTTGCCAGTCAGTTTTTGAGGATGTGCAAGCTCACCGAGAACAAAGCGAGGCGTACCAGTTGTATTGGGTGCAAGTACAGCATCAAATACTGGTCGCCAATAGCACGCGAGGTTGGTTGGTTTTCTATTTTGAGGATCAACTGATTGAGTTTGAAATACAACGAGACGCGGCGTTCTTAACTGAGTTGCAAGAAACAGCGCTTCAGTTTTGGGAGTTAGTACAGACCAAAAAAGAACCGTCAAAATGCCCTGAGCAAGATTGTTTTGTTCCCAAGGGTGAAGCCCAATACCGTTGGACATCGCTGTCTCGACAGTATTGCTCAGCACATGCCGAAGTGGTCCGACTGGAAAATCACATTAAATCTTTGAAAGAGGAAATGCGAGACGCCCAGTCAAAATTGGTCGCCATGATGGGTAACTACGCTCATGCCGACTATGCTGGGGTCAAACTCAGCCGCTACATGATGGCGGGCACGGTGGACTATAAGCAATTGGCCACCGATAAGTTAGGCGAGCTGGATGAACAGGTTTTAGCCGCTTACCGAAAAGCGCCACAAGAGCGGTTGCGCATTAGCACCAATAAGCCAGAGCAGCCCGCTGAAACACCAATCAAAATCAGTCTTGAGCAAGATAACTTGGTTCTGCCAGGTGACTCGCCGAGCTCATTTTACTTTTAACGTTCACTTGGAGCCGATTTCGGCTCCTTTCTCATGCGCTTACATCGAGTGCATCAGAAAGCAGTTTCACTCGTAGCCAATGCTGGGTACGAATGATAGAGCGAGCTGAACTCTTACATACACAGCCATACCACAATCAACACACCACCCGACGGGGACTTCATTCCCTGTTGGGGCATGGGGCCTCGTTAAAACTAATGAGGTTTACCATGACTGAACAATCCCCATTTTTGGTTCAAGTGAATCAAGCGTTTAATGTCCCGGCTCCTGATGCTTTCGTTCTGGAAGGATTTAGTGCCGACACTACCCATCCAAACATTCCCGTTCGCAAGGACGAGTATGTTTTTAGAAAAGAAGACTTACGTGACGTATTGGCGTTCTTGTCTCACCCAGACGGTGACGGTTTGTATATTACAGGCCCCACGGGATGCGGTAAGACCTCGCTAATTTGCCAAGTTGCTTCTCGATTGAATTGGCCTGT
Organism: Aliiglaciecola aliphaticivorans; assembly: GCF_054782055.1. NCBI lineage: Bacteria > Pseudomonadati > Pseudomonadota > Gammaproteobacteria > Alteromonadales > Alteromonadaceae > Aliiglaciecola > Aliiglaciecola aliphaticivorans. The sequence goes on along the minus strand of NZ_BAAGTF010000023.1, from coordinate 17,452 downwards.
TCAGCAAATTACTGCGCACGGTCGATTGGAGTTGTCCGATCTTATCGGTCACCACACGCTGGTTAATGGCAACATGACCTTTGTGTATGGACCGCTATCGCTGGCTGTAAAGCATGGCCATTTGCTGATCATTAATGAAATGGATCTTGCTGAGCCTGCTGAACTGGCTGGACTCAATGACATTTTGGAAGGTGCCCCGTTGGTTATCGCACAAAATGGCGGTGAGATCATCATGCCACATAACAAGTTTCGTTTTATCGCTACCGGCAACAGTGCGGGCAGCGGTGACCAGACGGGCTTGTATCAAGGTGTGCTTCAACAAAATTTGGCTTTTCTTGATCGCTTTAGAATCATCGAAGCGACCTATGCAGAGCCTTCTGTAGAGGAAGCCATTCTGGAGAACGTTGCGCCAGGCTTGCCAGAAGTCTTTCGCCAAAAAATGGTGAAAGTGGCTGGTGACATTCGCCGTCTTTTTATTGGGGGCGCGGATGGCGGTGCAGAACTTAGTATCACCATGTCCACTCGGACCTTGGTGCGCTGGGCAAAGTTAACACTTGCTTTTAAAGGCGCTCCTAACGCAGTGGAGTATGCACTGGTTCGGTCTTTGACGGCTCGTGCTGAGTTGGAGCAACGTGAAGCCATTCACCGTATTGCTGCTGATGTATTCGGTGACCATTGGGAGGATTGATGATGGAAAAGTGCTTTGCTCTTTACCGTTACAGTCATTCTGATGGGACAGCCAAAGAATGGGCCATTTACGTTGGAGCAGATAACCAGGAGATTGAAGTTCGGTTTGGAAAAGCTGGTCAATTGTCGCAGCAGCGATTGATTGATTCGACTGATCCTAACGCAGAAGCAGACCGAAGAATCAATGAGAAAATCAACAAGGGTTATCGATTGGTTGGACAAGTCGGCATTGATCATCAAGGGCGGCCATTTGAACTCTCAAATGCGCTTGATAGCGTCGCGTGCGCCAATAACGTCAGTTGGGAGTTTCGTACTCGCAAGGACGTCAATGGCCAAATCTCGCTGGCGCAAAAAGCGTTGTTCGATATGGCAAAGCTGCTTGAAGCCTATGGCTTGGCTGTTATTGATGATAACCAGGTCAGGATTGGAGAATGGTCATTAGGGTTTTCCAAAAGCGGATTACCTAGTACCAATCAAATCAGCATGGTGTCAGGTGAAGGCGCTGGCATTGTTAACACTGATGATGGCCCGTGGCCATTGTTGCTGTTACTGGCCTTTAAGCGTCAATTACCAGCATTGTGTTCGCTCACAGTAGCGAGTCCTGAAGGGATAGAAGTATCCGACCAACTGAAGTTGGAAAAAGATGTATTGAGGTTATTAGGCAGTGATTTAGAACGGGTTCGCCCGATAGCTGAAGCGCTGGATTTAATGCCTGTCAAAATCGATCTCAACCAATCGTCGCCTGATTCGCAAAATTACTATTTCTGATAGTGGTATTGCCATTAGCGCGTCAACTACTACCACCCAAACGGGGGCCATTGCTCCTGTTGGGAGTGGTGCGTCCCCATCTCGCATGAGGATGCACTATGAGTATTCAAACCCTCGACAAACTTTTGATTTGTCACATCGACTGTTCCATCTGGAGCGGTAGAAAAAAACTAAGGCCTGAAGATTTCAGATTAGCCAATGGTAGTCAACTTCCACCGAAGGATGTTGCCAGCTTAGGGAGTAAAAAAATTTGCGACCCAGAGGCATTGGCGAACTTTGAAAGGCTTAAGAAAGAAGCGCAGCGGTTGTGTGAGCAAGTCGGTGTGCGGTTTTTAGGTGGCTATGCCGTCCCTGAAGACCGAATTGATCAGATTGTTCCAGAGCTTGACCGGATCGGTCAGGAGTTTGCGCAGTGCAAGCAGTTGTTCTTGGACAACTATGATCAGGTGACGTTTGACTGGGTTGCAAAACACCCGGAATTTGCAGATGCAATCCGGCGTGCGCTGTCACCTATCGAAGACGTGGAACAACGGCTTCAGTTCGATTATGCCATTTATCGAATGCAACCGGCTGAACAAGCTGGTGGCTTAGATGACAAGGTCAATGGCATGGGACACACCCTCTTTAGGGAGGTGGCTAGTGATGCCAATGAACTGTTTGAGCGTTCCGTTGCAGGTAAGAATCAAATCAGTCAGCGTGCCCTTAATCCTCTCAAACGGTTAAGAGACAAGTTGGATGGTTTGTCATTCCTGGATCATCGAGTTCAACCGATGGTTGAAGCGATGGACAATTTATTTGTTCGTCTGCCGAAGACCGGCCCTGTGACAGACAATCTCTATCACGAACTGATGGCGACCATTTTAATTTTGTCTGATCCAGACAAGATGAGAATGCACGGTGAAGGCCAATTGGATATCAGGCAACTGATGCCCAAACCAGAACCTAAACCCGCACAGCCAGTATCTGCTCAGGCAGATAACTTGCGTGCAATACCCCAACCAACCGTCAGACCAAACCTTGGTTCGACTGTACCAAACTCATTTTATTTTTAACGTCCTTGAGGGCATGTTGCCCTGAAGGGCGCATGTCCTCTGAACTATGTAAGAGGAAATTATGCAATCAACCATCCATAACCCCAGCCAACTGAACCAGTTTGAAGCACATTTTCGTGGTGTGACTGATGCTGTTGAAAGTGAATCAATACCAGAAGTGGCGTGTTGTCGAACGTTAGTACAACGGTCGTACTCAACACATAGTGTAGTGATCCCCGAGAACCCAGTGCTGATCGCAGATGCGGACGCACAAGGAGCTTGGGTAACGGCCATGGTATTTGTTCCAAACATGGCATTGCAGCAAACCGCTTTTGAGCGCGCCTGGCTGCAATATCAACACGAGGTGTCTACTCAGTTACAAGACCAGTACGGTCTGACATTGGATGACATCCTGAGTTTAGACCAGCTTAAAACGTCATTTGAGCAGCATGAAAGTCCTGCTGAATTGGTGGCTTGGTTAGGTCAAAAATACGACCTGGATAAGCTAAAAGCACAGGTTTAAACACCTACATTCCCAGCGGGGAAACGCTCCCGCTGAAGGAGTATTCCCCCTAATGATTAGGAGACTCCCATGAATCATCCATTAAAAAACGCACTGCCAATCGTTGCCGCCGCTTATGGCGAAAAGTTTGGTGTGAAGGTGCTTATTCAAGGACAAGATGCGTTTACCGATGGTGAGCGGATTGTGATCCCAACAGCAAACCCAGACGACCCACACTATCAACAGATAGCTTGGGGTTATCTGGCTCATGAAGCGGCGCATATTCGGCATACCAATTTTGACATGGTGCAGAAGGCGTCGTCCAAGCCGATCCGTAAGGCACTTCTCAATATCATTGAGGACGTTCGCATTGAAAACGAATTGGCAAAGGATTACCCCGGAACCCGGCGCAGTATTTTGCAAGTGATTGAGTACATGGTGGACACACAGCAAATGTGTGTACCTGAACAGCCTGAGCCTGCATCTAACTTGCAAGCCTGGTTGTTGTTTCGCTTGAGATGCCATTTTCTGGGCCAGAAAGCACTGACGCCTTTGTATCAAGCTGTTGATGAAAGAGTGAGACAACTCTTTCCTGCCGCCGCGATGAGCCGGTTAAGCGCCATGCTGACAGCAGTGCCTAGCCTGGCATCTACAGGTGAAGTGCTGAAACTTGTCGATGCCATCGTTGCCATGTTGGAAGAAGAATCTCGTCCACCACAGGATGAGTCGGATGCTGATAACGGTGATGAAATTGGACAAGATGCGAGTAATGACAGCAATAGCAGTAGTGACAGTCAAACCCCGGAAACAGGTTCGTCTGCAACGGGGGATGCTGCTGAAACGGGAGATTCTGATAACGCTGATCAAGCTGACAATTTGCGACAAGCCTTAGAGGCCAGTGCCGCTCAGTTTGAACCCGATACCTTTGCCCAAGTGGCAGAAGTGTTGTCGGAACAAGCTGAAGGACATCAGGGCGTCACACCTCTCAGTTTGCCCCAAGCAGAGCAAGCTATGTTGGGTGATGAGGCCATCTTGACCTTATCGGCGTCTGAGTCGGCTCAAATTCGAGCCCGACTTAGGGGCATGGTTCAGTCCAGTCAGGACAATCGGAATCATGCCAAACGGCACGGTCTTCGAGTTGCAACTCATCGTCTTGCCGCTTCACAAGCAGGTGAGTCGAGATTGTTTATTCAAAGGCAACCTCGCATTGCGCCTAATGCTGCTGTGCACTTGCTGGTCGATATATCGGGTTCAATGGGTAAACCCATTGGCGAAGGTAATCGAAAGTACTTTCATGTTGCCAATGAAGCCGCTTTGGCTTTGGCCATGGCACTGGAAGGCATACCGGGTGTTGTACCTGCGGTCAGTTATTTTCCTGGTATTCATCAGGAAGTTTCTATCGCGTTATTGCCCAAGCAATCGGTTCGACATCGGGCCGCCTGTTTTGACCAAAAACCACGAGGTTGTACGCCTATGGCACAAGCGATGTGGTTTGCGGCAAACAGTTTGTTAGCGCAAAAACAGAAGCGAAAGCTAATGATAGTGCTAACGGATGGTGACCCAGATGATTGGGCTGCCACGCATGACATTGTTGACCGGTGCAGACGAAGTGGCTTTGAGCTGCTGGGAATAGGGATTCAAACACGCAGTGTTGAGAAATTCTTTCCTCAAAGCATCGTGATTAACGACGTCAAAGATCTGAAGCGTGAGTTATTCGAAGTAACACAACAACTGTTAATTCAGTAACCACATCAATTTTACCACCCTGCGGGGACGATTCCGTCCCCTTCAGGGAATGGGTTCGTCTCCGTTTTTTTTGGAGACTCCTATGAAAAACAAAAAATTCTTAGCTGGCGAAGAAGCCGGTACTTACATCGTTCCTGAGCAAGTGACTGAAGCGGATATTTTAGATATGGCGCTTAAGCTTGCCCGTGGTCGATTGAGTAAAGGTCGCAAAATTGAACAGCCATCATCGGCGTTCTCATACCTGCAAACACTGATGCACGAGTATGAGCACGAAGTCTTTGGCGTGCTGTTTCTTGATACAAAGCATCGCGTTATTCGATTTGAAGAGCTGTTCAAAGGCACTTTAGATGTAGCGAGCGTGTATCCAAGGGAAGTAACAAAGCGGGCGTTGGAATTTAATGCGGCAGCAGTGATACTGGTTCATAACCATCCATCGGGTGATCCTGAACCCAGTGAAGCTGATAAACGCATCACTCATCGACTTCGTGACGCCTTGTCACTTGTTGATATTCGAACGCTTGACCATGTCGTGGTCGCATCCGAGGGCTGCGTTTCGCTTGCCGAACGCGGTTATCTTTAATGAATGGGCGCATTGCCCATTCTCCTTCATCACAAAAGCAGTCCTATCAGCACACATCAGCACAGCTCGAATTTCTATTTGAGTTTGATGATGCCCCAGTCACTTGGTCTGACACGGAAATCTGGCAGTTACGCGAAGGCATTCTATTGGATGCGATCCGTGTATTGCTAGACGGTCGTGTCAGTACTCGATTGCGAAAGGATGTGTTGTCGTGGATTCAAAATGACGAATTAACGCCATTTTGCTTTCGTGTTTGCGCAATGGCTGCGGTTGTCGATCCTGATGTGCTTCGTGATTCCATCATGTGGCTATTAAGACGACATGGTATCCAGCTTGACTAACGTTCCTGCATTAACCAAACGGCTCAATGCAGGCCCAGAGCTGACTTTTACCACCTGTGGTAGGAGTCGGCTTTTTACTTAAGGAGGTTATATGGCGTTACCTTTACAAATTGACACAGTAAGGCCATATCTTAATGGCCAATGGCTTCAAATACTGGCGGCGTTGGTGCCAGAACTTGATGCCGCTATTGCTCGAAAAGGCCGTCATGTGGCTTGTCCTGTTCATGGCGGTCGTGATGGCTTTAGGCTGTTCAAAGATGCTGAATATACCGGAGGTGGCGTTTGTAACACCTGCGGGATCTTTCATGATGGCTTTGAACTGTTGTCTTGGATTAATGGATGGAACTTTGCTCAGTCTATTGAAGCAATCGGTCAAGCTCTAGGTATTCAACCCGGACAAGTACCAACTCGGGTAATACCGAGTAACGCCTTTGACTGGAAGGCTAGAAAGCAGGAAGAGGACAAAGCGATTATCCATCGCTTGAATCAAACCTGGGGAGAAACGTTTTCTCTTGCAGATACTCGTGCGCAACCAGTTTGGAACTACATGCATCGTCGTGGCATTGTTACCCGGCTTCGTCCTGAATGGGATTCGGTGCTGAGGTATCATCCAAACTTGCCTTACCATGATGAAGATGGCTTGTTTATCGATAGCTACCCAGCGCTGCTAGGTAAAATCGTTACTCAGCAAGGGCGTTCGGCCACGTTTCATCGGATCTACCTAAGTGAAGATGGATTCAAAGCGCCGGTTGAAAAGCCTAAAAAGATGATGCCGATACCAAGTGACAGAACAATCACTGGTGGTGCCATTCCGATAGGTGAGCCTGGTGAGGTATTAGGTGTTTCTGAAGGCATCGAAACAGCTTTAGCGGTTACCAGAGCAACGGGGCAAACATGTTGGTCGGTTGTGAATGCAACGCTACTGGCTAGGTTTGAACCACCAAGTAATGTGAAAATGCTGTACATCTGGGCAGATCACGATCTCTCTGAGACCGGCCTGAATGCAGCGAATGAACTCAAGAAAAAAGCCTGGCAGAAAGGCATTCTGAAACAAGTGTTGATCCCCCCGATACCAACGTCACTTGGCGTGAAAAGTTGGGATTGGAATGATGTGCTGAATGTTTACGGTGCCATGGGCTTTCCGAAAGTTCATATCTGATCCAAGGGGCTTCGGCCCCTTTTTTGCGCCTTGCATATTTGAAAAAACATGGAGAATGAAAAATAGATAACCAATAGGAGAAACAAACATGATGGTATTAACCCTGTTAACAAAGCAGACTGATGGTGAGTTTACGGTTTACTGGAAGACCGGCCTTCGAAGAGGTGGTGAGCTAAAGGTCGATTTAGGTGAGCAATACGACATGCTACCTGAGCAGCAAAAGCCAATTGCCGCTGAGCTCTATGCTATTCATCACCTACTGTCAGTGAAAGAGGTGATGGGGAGTAACCGAAGCGGCAATGGCCTTCAAATCCGGGTCAGTAAAGGAGCCATCAAAAAGTTACAGAAACAACGCTCAACCCAGCATTCACTTTACAGCCTGACTAGGTTTTTGCTCACTCGATACCAAGAAGCACAGATCTCGGTAGAGAAGCGGGACGATTGGCTCTCACATTCCTTCGAAGAATACAGCGTCGATAATGCTACAGTGAGAGAAATCGATGAGGTCATCAACGTTCCGAACATTGGACCTGTCGTGGTGACTCGTCATGCACTGGAACGGTTTGTGGAAAGGCTTTCAGACGGTGTACCTAAGTATCCTTGGAAGGCTTTGTGCACAAAGCTGTTATGTTCTGCGCTAACTAAAGCCGAGTTACCAGAAAGCGTCGCTACCAAAAAAGCAAAAAAATATGCACAAGAGGCCGAATTCTGGCAGCACGTGGAGAGCAAGATGTACTTTGTTATGATTACGGGTGACTCAATGAAGACATTGGTTACGGTTTTTGCAGTAAAGTAAGCTAATGTAGTATTCGCACTTTATGAATATTACTTATGTGCCAATTGCAGACATTCCAACTTTAAGGCTGTAAAGTCCGCTTTTAGGTGTTAGCAGAACGCCGCACTCTGCGGCAAATTTGGAGCGTAGCGGAAAATTTGTCCGACAGCAGTGCCTTGTTGGGCATTATCGTCTCAACTTTGGCCGAATTATTCAAAACAAGAACTCCCCCACTGAGTTAAGCTCCGCATTTGATGTTATCCCGTTCAGCGATAAATAAATTGGAGAAATTATGTCGATAAAATCTGCGAGCATGACCATCGTCACACAAAGCCTTCCCGATACGCGGAAGTTCTATGAAACTTACTTTAATGCACGCCCCATTTTCGACTGTGGCTGGTACGTAATACTTAGGTTGACTACTCGTCATCAGGAACCGGAAATCTGCCTGATGAGTCCACAAGAAGGAATGCAACCATTCTCTGGTGGCGCCTTTTTTAACCTGCTCGTGGAAGATGCTGATGAGCTTCACTCTCGACTAACCCAAGCAGGCCTGACACCAACGGTGCCACTGGAAGATCATCCCTGGGGCGATAGAGGATTCGGTCTGCTTGATCCCTCTGGCGTCATAGTTTATTGCTATCATCCTATTGCCCCAAGCCCCGAGTTCGAAAAGTACATCATGAAAGAAGGCTAAACGTTCTGGAATACATTGGGAGCAGACAGCCATTCAATGATCTGCTCCCGATTTTTCCGCAGCGTTACCGGTGTTACCCCAAACCAACGCCGGATTTCCCGGTTCATATGCGCTTGATCCGAAAACCCATGATTTGTGGCGACCGATACCAGCGAAACTTCAGACCGCACTATCTCCAACGTGGCCTGGCGAACGCGAGCCAGAGACTTCCAGAACCGTGGCGGGGCTCCGGTAATGTCGGCAAGTTTTCTTCTTATGCTGCGTTCACTTAACGACATAGACTGCCGCACTTCACCGATCCGCAACTCATCAATACATTCCGATACCCAAGAAGGCGCGGGGCTCGCAAAGTCATTAACCACGCCAATCAGCTTTCCGAGGATTTCATCACAATCACTTTCAGATTCCCATCCGTGGCAACTGGAAAACGAACTTTGTGAAAGAACCTGATCATCATGCTTTATGCACGAATCCTTCATATCCCATGGAAAGGTTACCCCCGCTGCCAACCGAACTCCAACAAATAGAGTGTCATCATCGCATACTACTTGCCGGGGGGCGGAATCCAAACCACTGCAAATAACGGTGACAGGACTTTCTTTCGAAACTATCGCGATCAGATCACGACAGCCATCCGGCCAAACAGAAAAGCGTCCCTCCGGTAGATTAGTGACCCACGAACACACAATCAAGCTCATAAGTACCCCGAACTACAAACTGCCCAACGCCAACAGCATGCGCGGCTGCGGAATGGAGGCGCAGCCGCAATGTAGTAGACGTCGCCGTGCCTGTGATTGTTAGGAATCTGCTCTCGCAGCCTCTAATGCTAAAGGAATATAGTGAGCTAGATGTTTGGACTCAATGTCGTTGACGGAGTACAGCTTCACGTGCCGACGGCCTTTCCCGCCACCTTCGAGATGCCCGAACTCATCCGCGACTTGGGCGCCTTTGTTAAACTCCACTGAAACATGCTTCTTGTATGCAAAGACACCGCAAAACTGAACGTCTGATGTGAACAGTATGCCGCCATACTTGACCTCTTCCGAAAGCGGCGAAACGACCGCCTTCACCAACTTGCGAACACCTTCAACCATCGAATGTTGTTCGTGGCCCAAATGGTAAATGTCGTCTACCAGTGTTTGAAGATCCTTCGTAGCCATGGCCAAAATTCCTAACAGTTATTATGTAGACCTCTCAGTAACATCCGAAAGGCAAAACAAATATATACCTATGAGTTTACTGAAAATCAATAACTTAAGAAGCTAGTTAAGGACTTAATTTACTTTTAATTTACGACATTACTGAGACTTCTCAGTAATGTCTCCACCCCAAAACGGGGTGATATTATTAATATCAATGCCTTATCTTGATTTAGCCTCCTTATCATCAGGTGTTACTGAGAAGTCTCAGTAACACACTCGATAATCAACAAAGGAGCTTACATGACTCGTTCACCTTTCCTTGAAAGCATCAGACAGGTTATGCGGACCAAGCATTACTCAATTCAGACTGAAAAAACCTATTTACTTTGGATAAAACGCTTCATTTTGTTTAACAAAAAACAGCATCCTAAGAACATGGGGGAACAAGAGGTAACTAATTTTTTGACATATTTAGCCGTAAACCGACAAGTTACGGCGTCTACTCAAAACTTGGCGCTTTGCGCTATCGTCTTCATGTATAAACATATACTTCAGAGAGAACTTACTTTACTACCTGATACGATAAAAGCACGCGCACCTAAACGGGTTCCATCCGTCTTATCTCATAACGAAGCAATGAGTATCATCAATCAGCTATCCGGTAGCTATAAACTGATGTTTTCGCTTTTATATGGTTGTGGGCCAAGGAAAGCAGAACTATTAATGCTAAGAGTTAAAGATATCGATTTTGAGTCAAGGAATGTCTATGTATTTCGTGGCAAAGGCGGTAAAGATCGAGTCAAGATGTTACCTGAAAAGCTTGTTGAACCCCTTAAATTGCATATTGAAAAGGTTCGTGATCTTCATGAAAAGGATCTTTGCGAAGGTGAGGGTAAAACAAGTCTCCCGTCAGGGCTCGCTCGAAAATACCCTTACGCAATTTCTGATTTTAAGTGGCAATTTATATTCCCATCATCTGTCAGGTGTAAGCATCCAGTGGATGGATATGTTTGCCGCCATCACTTGCATTGGACGTCCCTAACAAAGAAATTAAGGAGCGCTGTTATACGGTCAGGTGTTCAGAAACACGTTACCGCACACACATTCAGGCACTCTTTCGCAACGCAGCTTTTAAAAGCGGGAACAGACATTCGTACAGTTCAAGAGCTGTTAGGGCATACGGATTTGAAGACAACTCAAATATATACACATGTCATCGGTCAACATTCATCAGGGACAATTAGCCCTATAGACCGATAATTTCGTTTTAAATAAACCGGGCTTCATGTCCGGTTTTGCGGTAAAAGCGGTCATTCGCATGCGGATTGTGTTGAGGTGCTGAATCTCTGCTTTTCGCTCAAAGCGGTCCAATCATAAATTTGGCTCGTTAAAATTAGCTGTTGTTACTGGTCACAACAGCTAGTCAGAAAAACACACGATTCATTCATCTATCTGGCCAATCGCTCTTACCGGGATCATTAGCATGTTAGCTCTATGAAATTTTCTGGAGCTGACAATGAGAACCCCCTTGTTCCCTTGGTTCATCCTATGGGTGACCATCCCAATCATTATTTTCTTTCTATTCATCCTGCCCGCCCATGCTAGTGATGGGCAATTCTATCAGCGTGGTCAGGAAGGCTGGTTTTGGTATCAGGTCATTCCTGAGCCAGCGGAGGATGAAGAGCCTATAAAGCCGGAATCAGGTGCGGCAGAGTCGAGTCAGAGCGGGCTAAAGCCTTTCAGTGCTGCTTGGTTTCGTGAGCACATGCAGTCGTTCATGGACAAGGCTATTGATGAGCCGACGAATGAGAACGTCAGAGCCTATCTGTATCTCCAGCGAGTCATGATGGATAAGGGCTCACTATTTGCTGATGTTAGTCAGCAGGTGGTCATGGGTGATCCTGTTTTGGATGAAATCAGTCGCAGACCCTTGGCGACTTATGCTGCCAATCGGATGGATCGAGAAGCTGGCGCTCAACGTGATGTAGCTTTAGGTGAAGTAGCAAAACGGGCTGGCTTGTTCTTCTTCTATCGTTCGGATTGCCCTTATTGCCATGCTCAAGCGCCTATCATCGAATCTATGGCCTTGAACTATGGGTTCGAGGTGTTTGCTATTGCTGTCGATGGCTTGCCTTTACCCGGTGGAGAGTTTCCCAATTACAAAGTCGATTCAGGACAAGCACAAACCTTGTCCGTTTCGACTGTTCCAGCGGTCTTCTTAGTAGACCCGCCTAATGTCATCACTCCGATTGGCCAGGGCGCAATGAGCCTTGATGAGCTCAATAATCGAATCATTCTCGCAGCCCATCAAGCCGGTTGGATTGACGATCAAACTTACTATGCCACCAGACCTGTTCAGCCCGGAGTTTCACTTGCGATGTCAGCCCAAGAGCTTAACGAAAAGATATTACAGGACCCTGAGTTCCTTGTTCGCTATCTGCGTGCACAAGGAGGGTTATAACGATGAAAAAAGTATTTCAAGTATCGCTAATCGCCTGTGCGATTGGTTTTTCGTCTATGAGCCAAGCAAGTTTGCAACAGGAGATGAACCAGTTGTTTGGTTCAATGACCAACAGCACTGCGCCTGGTGTATTCGAGAGTCAACGACGTGGCGTTATATCTGGAGGAAGTGTTGTTGTTCGTAACAGGATCATGAATGAGAACCTCGTCTCCATGGTGCCACCGTCATTCCAAGCCGGTTGTGGCGGCATTGATATGTTCGCTGGAAGTTTGTCATTTGTTAACGCAGATCAGTTTGTTCAATTACTTCGCTCTGTTGCTGCAAACGCCAAGGGATATGCATTCCAATTGGCGCTCAGTGCTATGTGTGAGAAATGCTCCCAGCACATGGAGACACTACAAAAGAAAATCCAGCAGTTGAACGAGTATTTCGGCAATTCCTGTCAAATGGCTCAGGGAGTCGTGAACGATACCCTGGCTGCTTTTGGTAAAAAGGGGCAAACAGAAGCCAGCATGTTGAGCTCACTTAAAGGGGCTGGAGACGTTTTTACCAGTTGGAGTGAATCCAACGGTAAGAACCCTTACGAGAATGCTTCAAGTGTCGCGGCATCTGATGTGAACAAAACGATTAAAGGTAATTTGGTCTGGCGAGCACTGAAACGTCATTCGGCATCAAGCTGGTTTGCATCGGGGGATGACCGTTTTCTTGAAGCAGTTATGTCTGTGACGGGTTCGATCATTGTTGGTGATTTAGCGAATGCCGCTGATGGCCAAGGTAAAGCCCCAAAACTGACCAGACTGAATGGCAATAAAGTGACTATTGAGCATCTAATTCATGGTGGTAACGTCGCTATGTACCGATGTGACACAGTGACACAAGACGGCTGTCTGAATCCGACAATCACTAACGTGACCCTAACCGGGTTATCAACCCAGGTAGAAAATTTACTTCTTGGTACAGGTTCTAGTAACGGCATTATTTTTAAGTTTGCTCGAAATACAGGAGCTGCTAGCACCACCGAAAAGGCTTTTATGACCTCGGCTCCTGCGAGCATTGGGGGCATGATTCGAACACTTTCTGCATTAAATGAAGGGGCTGCAAGGTCGTTTGCTTCAAGAGCTGCGCCATTTATTGCTGTTGAGATGGCCCGAGCATTGGTTGAAGACATGCTCAATGCTGCTAGAAGCACCTCTGGTGTGGAAGATCATGCCTATGCGAAGTTGTTAACTGAAGACCTTGAACGTGCACGTCGCCAAATCAATGAGGAATACGCTGCGTTACAGCGAAGATACGGTTCAGAGCAAGAATTGCTGGCGCATTTTAATCAGGTGATTCAGACCATTCGCAAGCAGCGTTATTACACCGTTAAGTCTACGGCACTGGGGGAATAGATAATGTGGGAAATCTATTCCATCGGGGATTCGGCTTTTTTAGAACAGGTCCTGAATGCTGTCGCGATGATCACTGGTACAGGCGATTTTACTTCAATGGTTCGCATTGGCTTGCTCATTGGGGTATTGATGGTCTCTGTTCAGGCCTTAATGCAAGGTGGACGTGGGATTAACTTTCAACACGTTTTAGTCTCATGGCTAGTCTTTGCAACCATGTTTGGGCCCAGTACCCGAGTGAGCATTGAGGATGCGTACACGGGACAAGTTCGAGTGGTTGATAATGTGCCCATCGGTGTTGCTGCCGCAGGCAGTACGATTTCTACAGTTGGCTTTCAAATCACGCGATTGTTTGAAACGGCGTTCTCAACTCCCGCGATGACGGAATACGGCTTTGCATCCAGTTTACAGTCACTGATTAAAGTGAGAAAACAGGTGATGGATCGCTCTGGGTTGGGTGATGCAAATCGTGTCGGCGGTTCGGACATAGAGCAATCGTGGTTTAACTACATCAAAGAGTGCACCTTGATTGGTATCGACATTGGCCAAAAGAACCTCGATCAGGTGCTGAGTGATCCTAACCCGATGACTGCGCTTAGGTTTGATTCGCGCATTTATGGCACTCGAATCATGCTCAGTGGTAGCAGTAGCGATCTGGACTGCACCGATGCCTATAGCCAACTGAAACTCATGACAGAATCAACCTTCATTCCAAGGCTTAAACAGGTTCTGTCAGCCTCATTGGGGACTTCGTCAGCAACGGACACTGATGACGTGATCCGAAATGCACTGAATAACCTTGGTTTGGCTTCGGTTAACACCCAAGAGTATATGACCGCGTCAGTGCTTTTGCCTATTTATGAGCAAAGCGTGACGGGCAAGTATATGGATGATCAAGCTTTCACCGCCGCCGTTATGGTTAATCAAGCGATTGAACAGCGCAATACACAATGGGCGGCGGAGCAGACTCTTTTCCAAAGTATCGTTCGTCCGATGATGACGTTTTTTGAGGGTTTCATTTACGCCATCACCCCTTTGATGGCCTTTGTGATAGCCCTTGGCCAAATCGGGATGCGAATGGCTGGGAAGTACTTGTTAATCCTGCTTTGGATTCAACTTTGGATGCCTGTCATGGCTATCATTAACCTGTATATTCATTTAACCGTTGCAGGGAAAATGTCGGCTCTTGATGCCTTTGCAGGTACAGAAGTGCCATCTTTTGCTGGGATGATGCAGATGGATTCAGTGCTGCAAACCTGGATAGCTACTGGCGGCATGTTGGCGTCGAGTGTTCCGGCAATTTCGCTCATGCTCGTGTATGGCTCAGCAATAACTGCAACCCACTTGGCTGGACGTCTTCAAAACGGTGATGCCATTGATGAAAAGATGGCAAGTCCAGATGTCGCGAAAAATGCCCCGGTGATGCAATCACAGTCAATGTTCCAAAATTCAGCCCTCACGGGTTCTGCAATGACCGGCGCGTCAAACTTACTAAGCAGTTTCTCTGTCGGAAACGCAGTGGGTTCAATGGTCGGCTCTGCAAAAGAATCCATGACTCAGGCAACTCAAGCCTTTAGCCGTCAGGTTGGCAATACCATGAGTCGAACCTTTGGTGAAAAGCTAAGTTACGACAACCTTTCTTCGGTTGGACGTCAGATCGGTTCTTCTAATTCCGCATCTAGCGCCGTTGTTAATCAGGTCACTGATGACCTGCAAACACGGTATGGTTTCGGAGACGATAAAAAAGACGCTGTACGTGGCTTGGTATCGGGCGTGTTATCGGGAGGCCTAAGGGTCGGTGGAGATGGAACCATTACAAATACCGATGATAAAGAAGTAGCAGATAAAGGCTTCTTGGGAAGATTACTTGGTACAGGGGGGAATGACTCCCGACAAGGTAACTTGCCTGGAGTCGATAAGCCCGAATCCTCAAGAGTGCCAAAAATATCACGGTTACGAGCAGGCTTGGATTTAGGTGGAAACTTTAGTGGCCAAGTTGAGTCGTCAGAAGGCAGTTCTCGATCAACGACCGCAAATACACTCACTGGGGAAATGCAAAGCTTGGCATCGAGTGATTCACGACGTGCTGAGTATCGCGATGCAATGGTTAAGGACCTTTCAGATTCAAGACGTTCTGGTGTTGAAATGTCGTTGTCTAACCAAGACTATCAGTCACTTCAGAGTTCAGCACAAGACGTTATCACGGCATCAAACCGCTTTAATGAGCTTGATCAGGCCAGCTACAGTCTATCAGGACAAAGGAACACGGATGGTTCGACGTTAACTCGATTAGCAGCGGATAATCCTGAAGTCATGGATTATTTAGGTCGCTATATGAACCAGCATGTTGAAGCAGGTAACCGATTACGTGAAAACCTTCCAATGTATCAGCGCTTGCTACCTGATGATAATCAGGCGTATGTGGCCGCAGCTATGGAGTCTTTAACCTATAGCAACTCCTCAACGCCCGCTGAACGAGACAATGATTATCAAGCAGCAATGACTGTTATGGCCATGGCTACCGGAGCCGATTTACGATCAATTCAACCGCGCTCTAATGAAGGCTTGTCATCAGCTGCACCTACTTTTGGTGGTGCTCAAAGCCAAGTTGAATCGGGTGTATTGGGCGGCTACGAGGATGCAGCAACAGTTCAAACTCAGTTCAACGCAGCTCAATCGGCTTACCAAACCAATCTGTCTGGTATAGATGGACAGTTGAATGCGCATCAGCAGCAAGCCCAACAGGCCGTAGCTACTGACACAAGTACCTATCAATCTGAACTAAACAGTGAAGCTGGATCTCAGTGGCGATCACGTATTATGGCTGATGATAGCGGAGTTTCTGGTGCTGAAATGTTCTTCAACAGCGCCAGTGCTATTGGTGATTTCAGTGGCAAGCATACTGATGCAGCTCTGCATACCCTGAATCACTTTGGCGAAGACTATGAGAGTTACAAAGAACAAGCGCTTGAAGATCCTGGCTCACGAGGTTTCTTGCACAACGCTACTGTGGCCAGCAAATCAACCTGGGATGGCTTAAAAGCCGCCGTTGATGCCGGAACCTCTTTGGAAAACCCATTGACGGCGTTTAATGATGCATACAGTGGATCGAGTTCGCAGTATGCCTCCGAAGTAAACTGGGGCACTAAGTCTGAAGCCATGTTGGCGGGGGCATTCGGTGCGGCAGTTAATAATCGATATGGTGAGTTTCTAGAGCAGTATGCTGATGATTTTAAACAGGAAGCATACAGCGAAGGGCAGAGAATGGGATTGACCCCGATTCAAAGTCAAGTTTTCGCTCAAGCTTTCAATGAAGGTTTGGCGGGGCGCGTTTTCAACTCTGAAGACTCATCGAGTTGGTCGCCTGAAATGCTTGGTCTAAGGGAGCAAATGCTAAATGAGTATCGTCAAAAGGATGAGAGTGGCGCTTACATCTCTGACAGTGTGTCTGATGAAGATAAAGCATTTGTGGATAAGCAGATTGCAGTGATCTCAAATGCATCCCTTGCGGGAGATTATGCTCAGAACAACTTGATCGATATTAGGGCATATAACCAGGCATCAGGAAATAAATAAAACAAGGAGTAGAAGCTCAAGGCTAACGAAGTTTTATGGCTTAATTACGTAGATAGGGATATATTTCTCCGTACTTAGATACGGAGAAATATAACACATGTACACAATTGGAAAATTAGCCGAACAAGCTAGTATCAATGTTGAGACTGTTCGTTATTACGAACGACGTGGTCTTATAGAAAAACCTGAAAAACCGCATCTAGGCTACCGACTTTATCCTTTGGCAACATTAAACCGAATAAAATTCATTAAACGTTCCCAAGATCTTGGGTTCACTTTGGAAGAAATCTCCAATTTACTCAGCCTTAATGACACTCCCTGTATAGAAGTGCAAGAAATGACTTTACACAAGCTTGCAAGTGTGAAAGCCAAAATAGCAGGTCTTCGCCGCTTAGAAACCGTTCTCACAGAATTATTGAATGAGTGTAATTCTAATACTAACCAATCCCACTGTCCCATTATTGATTCCCTACTTGGGGTTCTAGGGATTTTCCCCTCTAAAGTAACATAAATCGCCATACTCACCATATTTAAAGGCATACAAAGGTGGGTTACTTCTCCAAAGTATGGCAAATTATGAGGTTAACAACCCCTTAAAC